>NZ_QUAC01000216.1 GCF_003389455.1 Streptomyces inhibens
GCTGCGCACCGACGCCGCGGCCGCGCTGGCGGGAGCGAGCGCGGCGCGCGGCGCGGCGGCGGTGGCCGAGACCTTCGCGGGGCGCGCCAAGGCCGCACAGCCGGCCCTCATCGATGGCTTTGCGGGCCTCGTCTGGGCCCCGGACGGCAAGCCCCGCGTCGTCTTCGGCTTCACGATCCGGCACGGCAAGGTCGTCGCGATCGAGCTGCTCGCCGACCCCGGGCGCATCGAGCGGCTCGATCTGGAGCTGCTCGACGGCTGAGGGGCCGGCGTGCCGGGTGCTCTTATGGCGCCTGGACGAGGCCGATGGGATTGCCGTCCGCGTCCTTCACGGAGGCGATCCGCTTGCCGCCACCGACGTCCTGGACCTCCTGGACCGTCTCCGCGCCCGCGTCCGTCAGCTGCTTGAGGCTGCGCTCGATGTCCTCGACGCGCCAGTAGCCGACCGGGCCGGTCAGGCCCTTGCGGTGACCGTTGGGGTCCAGGCCGAGATCCACTCCCCCGGCCCGGAATCCGACGTAATAGGGCTCGTCCATATACGGCTCCACGCCCAGCAGCTTGCTGAACAGGGCCTTGGCCGCCGCGAGGTCCTTCACGGGATAGGTGATGGTTTCCAGGCCTTCACTCATGGCGCACTCCTCGGTCGCTCGATGTCGTTCGGTGTCATTCGCTGCAATCGACGGAAGAGGTCCGTCATCGCTATGACACGCCGCGGCGGAGCGATGTGACAGAGGGACACACACAAGGCGCCGGATGCGTCACTTCCGTCGGCCGAGCGCCTTCGCCCGGGTGTGTGACCAGGCCGTCAGCAGTACGCCCATGGCGACGAGCGCGAGATGGGCGGCCCCCGGCGGCCGAGCGGCCGGTGGCCACCGGCGCCCACATGCGCAAGCGCCGGCAGATCGCCGAGGCCCTGTGGCGCATCGCCGACGAGCGGGGGCTGCATACGGCGAGCCTGCGGGAGGTCGCGGCCGGGGCCGGGGGGGTCGCTGCGCACCGTCCAGCACCACTTCGAGAGCAAGCACCAGCTCCTGGCCGCCGCGCTGCACATGCTCCATGAGGAGAACGAGCGGATCGCCCGCTCCCGTATCGCATACGACCCCGCGGATCCCCGGGCGCTGCTGCGCGCGGTCCTGGAGGAGCTTTTGCCGGTGGACGACCAACGAGCCACCGCGCTACGGGTGTTCGCCGCCTACTACGCCCGCAGCCTGACCGATCCCGCGCTCGCCGAGGTCTTTCTGAGCGGCGGCCAGCCCTTGGAGCGGCTGGTCGCGGACCTGATCGCCGCGGCGCAGGCCGGCGGGCGGACCGCCCCCGGTATCGACCCGTGGCGGGAGGCCGATCTGCTGGTCTCCGGCGCGGTGGGAATGGGCGGCGATGTGCTGGACCAGCGCCGCACGCTGAAGGATGTCCGGCGCACCCTCGACTACCACCTCGACAAGGTCTTCGCCGGAGACCGGGGCGCGCAGCCCCGATCTCCGGCGAAGGGTCCCGCAACCGGCGTCGAGGGACGCCGGTCAGCGGACGGCGGGTTCCGGATAGAACTCGCGCGGCCGTCCGCGGTTGTCCTTGAGGCGGCCGAGCAGACTTGCCGGGTATTCGATGATCCAGTAGCTGGCCGCCGCCGCGGGTATCGCGGCCAGGAACACGATCAGCAGGGCCAGCGGGAAGCCCGACTGGCCGGCGGGCAGCACACCGGCCTTGTGGAGCTGGAGCATCACCGGCTCGTGCCAGATGAACAGGCTGTAGCTGATCAGCCCGAGGGCGGTCAGCCAGCGGGCCGTCAACAGGCCGTGCCAGAAGGTCCGTTGACGGACATGGACCGTGCTGAAGATCAGTACGACCCACAGGACCGCGGCGAGCGGGTGGTAGAAGGTGAACGAGAAGTTCTCCGGCGCGGAGAGCAGGGAGAGCGCGAACAGCCCGGCCAGCGCGAGCGCGGCCAGCGGCAGCGCACTGCGCGAGCCGAGCCGGCCCCGGTCACCGAGGGCGGCCGTCAGCACGGCCAGCCCCATCCCGGCCGCGAAGCCGCCGAAGCGGGCCTGCGGACCGAAATACACCACCCAGTCGGTGTGCGGCACCCCGAACCCGTAGTGCGCCACGGCGATCCACGCGAGCGGCGCGGCGTACAGGAACAGACACCCCGCCGCGCACACCGCCACCCTGCTGCCGCGCCGCCGCAGCGGACGGCAGGCGCGTACCGCCAGCGGCCCCAGCGCCACCAGCACGAGGTAGAACAGCACCTCCAGCGAGAGGGACCAGGTCGGGCCCAGGGTGTAGAAGATCCGCTGCTGGTCGAAGACATGGGTGAAGGTGAGGTGCTCGACCAGGTCCCGCCAGTTGCCCGGCAGGCTCGGATTGCGGCTCGCCCAGACGACCAGGACCGCCAGGACGTACAGCGGCAGGATCCGGATCGCCCGCCGGAAGAGGAACTGCCGGGCCGGCCGGGTCGAGCGCCCGTCGATGGCGGCCCGTGCGTAGGACAGCGTCAGCAGATACGCGGACAGCACGAAGAACAGGTCGATGACCTCCAGGGAGAAGACCGCGCCCAGCACGGGGTTGTCGACGGGCGGGTGGCTGCCGTGCCCGTCGTAGCGGAAGTACTGCTGCCAGACGTGGTAGGCGACGGTGCTCAGCGCGGCGAGCCCGCGGAAGCCGTCGATGTCACTGGCCCGGCTGCGGGCCGGGGCGGCGTCGGTGCTCATCGGCGGGCCACCGCCTTCGTGGCGGCCCGGGGGGTGACCCGCCACTGCCGGTCCCCCAGCGCCTCCTTCAGATGGGCCTGTCGGGCCACCATGTTCTTGAAGTGGCTGTAGAAGAAGGTCGAGACGAAGAAGTACGACCAGAACCAGCGGCTGCGGGTGCGCAGTTCGGGGACCGCCAGCCGCCAGGCGAAGAGCGCCTGCACGGGACCTGCGGCCATGGTGAACAGCATCGCCAGCACGCACACCGGCACCGCCCAGTCGAGCCGTTGCAGACCGCCGGCCTTCCACGCCGAGTACAGCAGGATGGGCAGGATCTGCAGCGTCAGCCACGGCTGCACCTCCCGCCAGCCCAACAGGACGAGAAGGCCCAGCTTCTGACGGGCGGTGAAGACCGGGGAGCGCAGGCCCCGCCACAGGTGTTTGAGGGAGACCTGGAGCCAGCCCTGTGCCCAGCGGGAGCGCTGGTTCCACAGCGCCTTCAAGGTGGTGGGCGCCAGCTCGCGGGAGATGAGGGTGCGGTCGACGGCGAACCGGGCGCCCTCGCCCAGTGCGCGCAGCGTCGAGTCGATGTCCTCGGTCAGCATCGAACCGTGCATCCGGGTACGGGCGAGCAGGTCCGTGCGCCAGAAGCCGTTGGAGCCGCCGAACACCCCGAATCCGTACAGCCGGGTGCGGCCCGGGTGGCTGACCGCGTAGATCGCCTCGAACTCCACGGCCACCAGCTCGGCGACCCGGGAGCTCTCGCCGTTGCGTATCACGCAGTGGCCCTGGACGACGTCATGGCCGTTGGACAGCCAGTGCCAGGCGTCCTTGAAGGCGGTCGGGGCGGGGTGGTGGTCGGCGTCGAAGATGCCGACGAACTCGCCGCGGACGCGGGTGACCGCAGCGTTGACGTTCTGCGCCTTGGAGGTGGAGCCGGCGACCGGCAGCAGAACCAGCCGCGGGTCACGGGCCGCGATCTCGCGGAGGGTGTCCTCGACGGGCAGCGGGTGCGGCGTGTTGTACGCCAGCACGATCTCCAGCTCGTTGGGGTAGTCGAGGCGGAGGAACGACTCGACCGTTTCGACGATCGTCGCGGCCTCATTGGGCAGATAGGCGGCGATGACGGCGCTGGCCGGCGGATACGGCGCGCCGGGTGTCTTTGGCCGGGACGGGGCGTCGAGCGAGAACAGGCACTCCAGGACGATCAGCAGTGCGGACAGCACCAGTCCGGCCACCACCACCCAGTACATGGCGGAGCCCAAATCCCAGCCCAGCTGGTACGTCTGCTGGTAGAGCGCGAACGGCACGGCGACACCGAGCAGCAGCGCCAGGACCGGGGAGAGCGCCGAGAGGGCGGGGCGGATCAGCGCGCTGAGCGGGGGGCGCCGATGGCGGTGCGGTGCGCCGCGCATCCATGGCGCGTAGCGGACCGGGCGCAGATCCCGGTGCCGGAGCGCTTCTTGTACGGCGTCCCGGGCCCGGCCTGTGCCCTGGGTACCGTCCGCGCATTCGGCAAGCGGCAGCCAGCCGATCGCCGGGGTGAGGCGGACGTTCTCGTCGGCGACGATGAACCGGGTGCCGGCCACGGTCGCGGCGAACTTCTCCAGCCCGCGGCGGGCGGTCTCCTCGTCGACGCCGGGCAGCAGCATCAGCAGATGGCCGTCCTCGTCCCAGCCGAGCCGGTCGCAGAAGCTGCCCAGCCGCTCCGCCACGCCGGCCAGCCGCTCGGCGACCTCCCGTCGCACCCGCTGCCCGAGCCGGGCCTCCAGCGCGGCCATCTCGGCCACGCCGACCACGGCGAGCACACCGCCGTGCCGGGCGGCTTCGGGGCGTTGGAGTTCGCGGTCGAGTTCGTCCAGGAAGTGCGGCTGGGAGTACAGGCCGGTGCGCGGATCGCGCAGCAGGTTCTCCACCGGTACGGGGACCCGGCGGAGCTTGGCCTCGATACGGGCGGACAGCTCGACCGGATCGGAGGCTTCCGGTATGCAGTCGTCGGCCCCCTGGCGCAGCATGTCCACCACTCCGGCGGGCTCCGGGGAGGCGGTGACCATGAGCAGCGGCAGCGCCCGCCCGGCGGGGACGGTGCGGACCTCGCGGATGACATCGAGGCCGCTCTCACCGCCTTCACCGTGGTCGCCGTGTTCGTCGAGCGCGACGATGGCGTCCGGGTGTGCCTGCCCCATCCGCCGGTCGATCTCACCGGGCGGGGCATGGCTCACCGCGTGGCCGGTGGAGCGCAGGTTCCGGGTCAGTCGCTCCAGGCGCGGTCCCGGAGCGCCGACCACCAGCACATGCCCGCCGCTGCGGGAGTGGTCGGCGGGGTCGGTGTGGGCGGTGTCGTCCACGGTGTCGAGCAGGGCCGTGGGTGAGCCCTGGGAGTGTGAGTGGTGCGAAGTGAGCACCTGGGAATGTCCTTTCGTGCAAGGAGACATGCGAAAGCGGGTCCGGTCGCCGCGAGAACAGCGGCAGACCCCGGACCTTCAGCCGGCGTTCACGCCGGTGTCAGATGCATGACATGCAGAAACGCCGTGGCGCCCCGATCGCTCTTCGGGTCCGTCTCTCCGCGGTACGGACGAGGGCGCGCAAACACACGGCCGCTAAGGCAGGCTCCAAGCCTTGGAACGCGCGGGCGCGTTCCAGCACTGATCGCATATGAAGGGTCCCATCCTGATCGGATTGTGGGGGGAGGACCGGATGTCGGGTGTGCAGTCGCCCGGCCCCGCTCGGCGGGGCCGGTCGGCAACGCCAGCCTCGACGATCACTGTGACACCACACCTTCATCTGCGTAACGCTCTCATTACGTCCCGCCGTCCGAGCGATTTCCTGTACCGCTACCGCCCGGTAAGCACCCGGGCATCGGCTATACCCAGTAAGCGAGTTGAAGCATGAAATAGGACAGATAGTGCACATCTCCCGCGCGTATCCGCCTGACGGACCGACACCTTGGACTCGAAGGGGAACTGGAGATTCGTACCTATCGACCATCTGTTAATCTGCCCGCCCCTGGAGGTTCCTCCATCTCCCAGCCCCCCAAGCACCCCTCCATCGCCGGGTGCAGCGAGGTGTACCGAACGTGTACAGCACTCCCTTCTCACCCGCCGAGGCCAGATCCGCGCGGGCCCGGGTAGGCCTGAGCACGGCCCAGGTCGCCCAGTCCATGACCGCGTGCGGCGCGCCGGTCCGCCCTGAGCTGATCGAGGCCTGGGAGTACGGGTCCCAGGTGCCGACCGAGCCTCAGCTGTTCGTTCTGGCCGATGTCCTGTGGTGCCCGCCGACCGTGCTGATGGGCGTCGAGCCGCGGACGCTCGCCGAACACCGGATGGCCCGCCAGATGAGCGTGGAGCGGCTGGCGCAGCTGATCGGCATGGACCCGGCCATGTACTGGGCGGCCGAGTCGGCACAGCAGTGGAACGGTGACTACCGGCAGACCAAGGCGCTGGTGGAGGCTCTGGGGCTGTCGTTGCGGAAGCTGATCGGGGTGATGGGCCGGGACGACGAACTGGCCGGGCATCTGCGGTCGGCGATCGACGGGCGCTGGAAGACGCACGTCGGCCCGGTCGCCGGGATCACCACACTGAACAAGACCC
The DNA here is from genome assembly GCF_003389455.1 of Streptomyces inhibens. Classification (GTDB taxonomy): domain Bacteria; phylum Actinomycetota; class Actinomycetes; order Streptomycetales; family Streptomycetaceae; genus Streptomyces; species Streptomyces inhibens. The sequence continues at coordinate 6,275 of NZ_QUAC01000216.1, forward strand.
GGGTGAGCGACGCACTGCGCACGATGCATGCGGAGTTCGCGGAGTTCTCCGAGCGCTACATGGGGCATGTGGTGGCGCGCAACGACGACTCCCGGCTCAAGGAGGTCGCGGCCGAGCGCTCGGCGTATCTGCGCAGGCTGGCCGACCACTTCTGGGAGCTGATCGGCGAGGCGGGCGAGGCGCCGCCGTTCAACACCGTGCCGACCCACTGACGGGACCGGCGGGGCCGGATGCGAAAGCGGGCGGGGAGGGACCTGGAAACGGTTCCCTCCCCGCCCGCGGCCCGTTGGCGGGCTCAGTGGGTGGGGGTCCCCCAGGGCGGGCCCTGCGGGTTGTGCGGGCCCTGCGGATGGTGCGGGGCCTGCGGATGCTGCGGACCCTGCGGGTCGTAGGCGCCCTGCGGACGGTGCGGGCCCTGCGGAGCGTACGGGTCCGCCGGCGCGTGCGTCCCGAGCGGCTCGTGCGCACCCATCGGCCGGTGAGCCTCCTCCGGCTCGTCGTTCTCGATCTCGTCCCAGTCGATCTCCATCGACGTACGGCGCGTGAAGACGTTGAAGAAGAGGTTCAGCAGGACGGCGGTCAAACTGCCCAGCGTGATACCGCTGTTGAGGACCGCCCGGACGTCCTCCGGCATCCGCTCGAAGAACGGCGCGATCGCGTTGGGCAGCAGCGCGGCGGCGAGGCTGACGGCCAGGATCAGGGCGTTGCGCTCCTCGCGCAGATCCGCCTTGCCCAGGATCTGGATGCCGACCGCGGCGACCATTCCGAACATCGCGATCGCGGCGCCACCGAGCACCGGGTGCGGAATCGCGGCCACCACACTGCCCGCCTTGGGCAGCAGCCCCATGACAATCATGAAGCCGCCGGCCGCGACCACCACGAACCGGCTCATCACCTTCGACATACGTACCAGGCCGATGTTTTCGGCAAAAGCCACGTAGGGGAAGGAGTTGAACACTCCACCGAGGACGGTGGCGACACCGTCGGCGCGCAGCGCGTTGGCGACGGTGGTGTTGTCGACCTTCTTACGGGTGATCTCCCCGATGGCGTAGACGTCTCCGGTGGTCTCCACCATCGTGATCAGCATGACGACGACCATGGCGATGATCGGGAACAGCTCGAACTTCGGCATTCCGTAGTGGAAGGGCGTGCTGACGCCGAACCAGTCGGCATTCTTGACCGCACCGAAGTCCGCATCGCCCAGGAACCAGGCGACCGCGGTACCGACGACCAGGCCGAGAAGTACGGCGAGGCTGCTCAGGTACGACTTCCCGAGCCGGACGACGGCCAGGATGAACAGCAGGGTGCCCAGTGCGTATCCGAGGTTCTTGGGATCGCCGTATTCGGGGTGCCCGATCAACTGCGCACCGCCGGCCGCGTCCTGGAGCCCCTGCGGGATCAGGGTGAGGCCGATGATGGTGAGGATCGTGCCGATGACGATCGGCGGGAAGTACTTCACCAGCTTGCTGAAGAAGGGCGCGAAGAGGAAGGTCGCTATGCCTGCGGTGATCACGGCGCCGTAGACGACGAGCAGCCCGGCGGTGCCACCGCCCGCGCCCAGGCCGATGGCGATCATCGGCGAGACCGCGGTGAAGGTGGCGCCCTGGACCAGCGGCAGCCTGGCGCCGATCTTCCAGACGCCGAGGGCCTGGATGATCGAGGCGATACCGCAGGTGAGCAGGTCCGCGTTGATCAGATAGACGAGCTCCTCGCGGGAGAGACCCAGGGCGTTCCCGAGGATGATCGGGACGATCACCGCTCCCGCGTAGAAGGCGAGGACGTGCTGGAAACCGTAGAGCGTGAGCTTGCCGACGGGGAGGACCTCGTCGACGGGGTGAGCCCTCTGGCCGGGGAACTGCTGAGGGTTTTGTCGGGAGACTCGTGCCATCTCTGCCTTGCCTTCACGAGGTAGGTGAATAAGAAGGGACCGGCACCGTCGTGTCCCGGATGACAGACGGGCCGGCTGGGTCTTACAAAGCCGACGTTTAGCGGTGTTGCCGATACCACGTAGCCCTGCGCTGCACTCTGCATCCTGGTTCGACAGGACTTCCTTCGATCAGCGCAACAAAGTCCGGCATTTTCCATGGAATTTGCAGAGGGGAGCTAATCGGAGCGCTCACCTTAGTTGACCTGTGTCGTTTCTCGCGAGTAACGCGTCGTGTTCGCTCGCATAAAGGGGATCATGCCCCGAAATACCGTTTTGAGTAGGGGTTTTGTGTGCCGCGGCGACGCTGGGTGAACAGGCGGGGCCCGGCCCGCCGCCGTAAAATTCTGGTATGGCTGAGTGGCCGGATGCGTCCACCGCGCCTGAGCTCGTCGTCGAGTCCGACGGCGGTACCCAGGTGATGAGCCCCGGCCGCGTCTATCACGTGGGGCGGGACCCCGAGAGCGAGCTGGTGCTGAGCGATGCCAGGGTTTCCTGGCATCACGCGGTACTGCGGGCCAAGGCCGGCCACTGGACGGTGGAGGACGAGGGCAGTACGAACGGCACCTTCGCCGACGGCCGGCGGGTACAGGAGTCCGGTGTCGGGCCGGGCAGCGTGATCCGGTTCGGCAACCCCGCCGACGGGCCGTGCGCGGTGCTCTCCCAAGTGCCCCGGCCGTCCCGGGTGGACCGGCCGTCCGGCGTCTCGCACCCCGCCGGCACCCGTACCTTCCGCCGGCCCAGTTCGGTACGGCCGCTGCCGGCCGCCCGCACCACCCGTATCGGCCGCGCGTCCGACAACGACCTGGTCGTCGACGACCTCTCGGTCTCCCGCCGGCACGCGGAGCTGCGCGCCGGCCCCGAGGGCTTCGAAATCGTCGACCTGGGCAGCCACAACGGCACCTATGTCAACGGCCGGCCGGTGGACCGCGCCCCGATGATCCCCGGCGACATCGTCGGCATCGGCCACTCCGCGTTCGCCCTGGTCGGCGACGAACTCCAGGAGTTCATCGATACCGGCGAGGTGTCGCTGGACGTACAGGACCTGGCCGTACGCGTCGACCACGGCAACAAGACGCTGCTGGACCGGGTGTCCTTCCCGGTGGGCGAGAAGTCGCTGCTCGCCGTGGTCGGACCGAGCGGCGCCGGCAAGTCGACGCTGCTCAACGCGCTGACCGGGCTGCGCCCCGCGGACGAGGGCTCGGTGCTCTACGACGGCCGTGACCTCTACCGCGACTACGCCGAGCTGCGGCAGCGCATCGGACTCGTACCGCAGGACGACATCCTGCATCTGCAGCTGACCGTGCGCCGGGCGCTCGGTTACGCGGCGGAGCTGCGCTTCCCCGAGGACACCGCGAAGGCCGAGCGGCAGGCGCGGGTCGACGAGGTGATTCATGAACTGGGCCTCGACCAGCGGGTGGACCAGCCGATCCACAGCCTCTCGGGCGGCCAGCGCAAGCGCGTGAGCGTGGCCCTGGAGCTGCTGACGAAGCCGTCGCTGCTCTTCCTCGACGAGCCGACCTCCGGTCTCGACCCGGGCATGGACCGCTCGGTCATGCATATGCTGCGCGGTCTGGCGGACGACGGCCGCACGGTCATCGTCGTCACCCACAGCGTGCTGAGCCTGGATGTCTGCGACCGGCTGCTGGTCCTGGCGCCGGGCGGGACGATCGCCTACTACGGGCCGCCGCAGGATGCGCTGCCGTACTTCGGGTTCACGCAGTGGCCGGAGGCGTTCGAGGCCTTCGAGAACGACAAGGGCCGGGACTGGGCGGGCGAGTACCGCGCCTCGCCGCTGCACCGGCGCTATATCGCCATGGACTCCCACCAGCCCCCGCACGCCCCGGAGCCGCCACAGGGTCCGGTGGCCGCGCCCAAGGCGCAGAGCTGGGGCGCGCAGCTGCACACACTGGTGCGGCGGTATGCGGCGGCGCTGACCGCCGACCGGACCTTCCTGGTCATCATGGTCGCGCTGCCGTTCGTGATGGGCGCGATGGCACATGCCCTGGCCGGCTCCAGCCTCACCGGGGACACCGCGCTCAACGCGCTGCTGATCCTGTGCGTCGGCGCGGTGCTGACGGGTGCCGCCAACGCGGTACGTGAGCTGGTCAAGGAACGGACGATCTATCAGCGGGAGAGAGCCGTCGGCCTGTCCCGCTCGGCGTATCTGATGTCCAAGGTGCTGGTGCTGGGGCTGATCACGATCGTCCAGGCCGTCGTGCTGACCATGGTGGGGCTGACCGGCGTCAAACTGAACGCACCGGGCGGCAAAGGTGTGTTGATGCCACCACTGATCGAAATCACCCTTGCCGTCGCGCTGTTGGCGTTCACCGCCATGATGCTCGGCCTGCTCGTGTCCGCGCTGGTGCGGAAGGAGGAGGTCACCATGCCGCTGCTGGTCCTCCTCGCGATCGTGCAGGTCGTGTTCTGCGGTGCGCTGCTCCAACTGCACGGCACGCCCGGCCTGGAGCAGCTGGCGTGGCTGGTGCCGTCCCGGTGGGGGCTCGGTGCCATGGCGGGCACCATCGACCTGCACCGGCTCGTACCGCAGGGGCTCACCTCCGACCCGCTGTTCCGGCACTCGCCGGGGATCTGGCTGCTCAACATGGGCATGATGGTCGTGCTTTCGCTGATCCTCGGATTCGTGGTCGCCAAGCTGCTGCGGCGGCACGAGCCCGAAATCATGCGCAAGTAGCACCGAGGAGCCGCCTGTGACCGCGCCCGAGTTCCTCCCCAGCCATGTCGTCCCACCGGAGGGTATGGCGACATGGTCGGCCCCGGACGCGACCCTGCCCAGCGCGCCGCTCGATCCGCTGCTGCCCGTCCAGGTCGTCGACCGCCGCGGTGACTGGGCGCTGGCGCTGTGCTCCAACGGCTGGTCGGCATGGGTCGACGGCCGGCTGCTGATGCCCGTACCGCGCGACCCGCCGGCCGCCGGTCAGCCCGCCGCCCGCACGGCGGACCCCCGGCCGCTGCTGGGCGCGGTGGAGGGCGAACTGGGCCGCTACCGGCAGCTGGTCGAGGAGCTGGCCGCCGGGCAGCTCGACGGCGAGTCCTTCACCCAGCGCACCCGCGGCACCCGGCTGGGGGTGGTCGTGGACGGCGACGCGGTCTGGCTGTACGACGCACGGCACGAGCGGTGGTGTTACTGCGACGGGGTGTCGTTGCAGACGTACGCGGTGGGTTCGGGGCCGTCGTCGACCGGCTCGGGAGAAGTGTGGCAGCCGGAGTCACCGCCGCCGCCCTCGCCGCTGCCGGACCCGGCGGCGCAGCCCGCGCCGGGCCCGCCCCCGCGGGGTGACCTCCAGTGAACGGCGCACGGGACGAGCCCGGCCGCAGCCGGGAGCGCTCCACCGCCCCCGACTCCTCCAAGCTGTGCGGACGCCGGATCGCCGAATATCTGCTGGAGGACGAGATCGGCCGGGGCGGGATGGCGGTGGTCTACCGGGCGGAAGATCTGCGGCTCGGCCGTACCGTGGCGCTGAAGCTGCTGGCACCCGAGCTCGCCCGTAACGACACCTTCCGCAAGCGCTTCGCCCACGAGTCACGGGTGGCCGCGGCGATCGACCATCCGCATATCGTGCCGGTCTTCGAGGCCGGTGAGACCGAGGGCGTGCTCTACATCGCGATGCGGTACGTCGAGGGGCGGGATCTGCGGGCGCTGCTCGACCGCGACGGCCCGCTGTCCCTGGAGACCGCCTGCCGGATCGCCCTCCAGGTGGCCTCCGCGCTGGACGCCGCGCATGCGCACGACCTTGTGCACCGGGACGTCAAACCGGGCAACATCCTGATCGCCGAGGGCACCGACAGCGACCGCCCCGAGCATGCCTATTTGACGGACTTCGGGCTGACGAAGAAGTCGCTGTCGCTGACCGGATTCACCAGTCGCGGCCAGTTCGTCGGCACGCTGGACTATGTGGCGCCCGAGCAGATCTCGGGCCGCCCGGTGGACGGCCGGTGCGATGTCTACAGCCTGGCCTGCGTCCTCTTCGAGATGCTGTCCGGGGCGCCGCCGTTCCGGCGCGATGACGACATGGCGCTGCTGTGGGCGCATCAGTACGATCCGCCGCCGGCCCTGACCCGGCTGCGGCCCGATCTGCCGCCGGCCGTCGACACGGTGCTCGCCCGGTCCCTGGCCAAAGCGCCCGAAGACCGCTACGAGACCTGCCGGGGCTTTGTGACGGCGCTGCGCGCGGCCGGGCGGACCTCGACCCCCGGGGCGGCGGCGCCCGCCGCCCAGGCGCAGATGCATCCCCCGACGCAGGTGGACGCCCATGTGGACCAGAGCGGCCGGGCTCCCCCGCCGCCGCCACGCTGGGCGGCTCCGATGTTTCCGGGGCGCGGGGAGTAGCACCGGCCTACGGGACTTTGAAGACAGGCCCTACGGCTCTGGTACCTCGCCCCGGTGCTGTACGCCGCGCGCCAGGAGGCTGCCGAGGAAGCCGGTGACCAGGCCCCATGCGGCGCCCACGCCCACCAGCCGGAGGAGTTGCGGTTGCAGGGAGACCTCGCCGCCCAGGTTGCCGCCGAGGTCACCGACGCCGATCAGCGACATCCCGTAGCGGGCGGAGATCCCGGTGAGCAGTCCGACGACCAGCAGGGTGAGCGCCAGCGCCACGGCCATCTCCAGGGCGTGCCGCCAGGCCGGCAGGCGGGCCGGGGAGCGGACCGCCGCGGTGAAGGCGGCGGCGAGCAGCACCACGGCCGCCAGCGGCACCAGCAGCCAGACCCGGCCGTCGTGTTCGGCGATCGAGCCGAGGTCGAGGGTCCGCTGTCCGTGGGTGCGCAGCACCTGGTCCAGGACGTGCGGCATCGGCAGTCCGATGGCTTTGTCGACATGGCCCACCCAGCCGCCGCCGGTGCCGATGCCCAGCGCCATCCAGACCAGGTTCGGCAGCCCGAGGAAGATCACCGCGAGGGTCTCGGCCGGGCGCCCTTTGACGATCAGCTCGACGATGCCGACGACCAGCCCGATCGCCACGTAGGTGAGCAGCGTCAGCAGCATCGCGAAGGCGGGCGGCCGTACCGAGTCCTGGAAGTGCAGCAGCCGCGAGGAGAGCGGCGCCCGGCGCGCGATGATGAAGGTCAGCGCGAGCACCGCCAGCACCCACAGCAGCCCGAGGCCGAGCGTCGCCGGCACATCGGCGCGGAAGCCGACGGTGGGTGTGGTGCCCAGTTCGGCGCCGAGTTCATCGGCGAGGTCGTTGCCGACCGAGATCGTGAAGCTGTGCCGGGCGGCGAACGTGAGGAGCAGCAGGAGCACCAGCCAGCACACCGCCGTCCGGGCGATCCGGCCGAGCAGCTCCCGGGTGCCGGCCACCGCCCGGTGACGCAGCGGCAGCAGGAAAACGGCGGCGGTCACCAGGGCGCCGGCGAGCGTGACCGACAGCGGTACGACATCGACGGCCACATCGGCCTGCGCGAGGGCCCCGACGTCGCCGGACAGGCCGACCGAGCCGCCCGCGGCGATGAGGACGGCGGCCGCGACGACCGAGGGGAAGGCCCCGCCGGGCAGGTCCGCCGCACCGGCCGCCCACAGCCCGAGTGTGGCGACCACGATCATGGTGACGATGCCCGCCACGGCCGTACCGAGCGCTTCCGCCCAGGCCCGTACGGCGGGAGGTACGCCTGGGGCATGTACCGGGCCCGGAGGACCGGTGGACGCGGGGCCTGGCATCTGTTTTCTCCTAGCGGGGCGGGTCGCAGGGGAACGGTCGATATGTCACGAATGCCCGCACCACCGTAAGCACGTCGCATGTCGCCCCGCTTGCGGACAGTGCCGGACCGCGGCACACAATGTTCTAAGACATAGACAAATAGGGCGAATCTCGTATCTCCGGATGGCTCATCGCGCGCCCGAGGAGGGACTAGTGACATCTCCACGACCGCCGGACAGCCACCCGACCGGGCCTCCGACAGGCCCGCTCTCCGGTCCCCCGTCCGGCCGCCCCTCGTACGAGCCCACACAGGGGGGCGCCAGGCCGTGGCGACGGCAGCCGAAACCCTCCCGACCGGGACCGCCCGGGCCGCCCAGTGGGCCCGGAGGGCGGGGCGGTGGCGGAGGCGGTGGAGCCGGGGACGGCGGGCCCTGGTGGCAGTCCGCATGGCGGGTCGCGATCATCGCGGGCGCCATCGTCGTGGCCGTGCTCCTGACCGTCGTCCTCACCCGGCCGAACGGCGCCGCCACCGCCGAGGTGTTCGCCGAACCGACCGGCTCGACCGGCGAGCACCCGTTCACCCAGTCGACGGCGAACGAGTCCACCCCGTCCCCGTCCGCCACGCCCCGAAAGTCCGGCGGCACGAGGAGCGCATTCCATGGCTCGGAGGCCGGTCTCTACGGCGGTTCCCAGAAAACCGCGAGCTGTGACGTCGACAAGCAGATCAGTTACCTGAAGAGCGAGCCTGTCAAGAACCGGGCGTTCGCCGGCGTCCTGGGCAAAGCACCGGAGGCGGTCCCGTCCTATCTGAAGACGCTGACGCCCGTACGGCTGAGCTACGACACCCGGGTCACCAACCACGGCTTCAAGGACGGCAGGTCCTACGAATACCAGTCGGTGCTGCAGGCCGGCACCGCGGTGATGGTCGACCCGCAGGGACTGCCACGGGTGCGCTGCAAGTGCGGAAACCCCCTGACGGAGCCTAAGGAATTCCAGAAGGGAACGCGTACACGCGGCCAGACGTGGCCGGGGTACCAGCCCTCCAACTCGATCGCCGTCCTGCCCGCGCCGGCCAAGGTGAAGGAGTTCACCCTGCGCAACCCGCAGACGGGCGCGTGGTTCAAACGCCCCGAGGGCCCCAAGGGCTCCGAGAAGGACACCCCGACGGCCCCGCCCGCCCAGACCCCCAGCGGGCCGGCGTCGTCCCAGCCCCCGCCCTACAGAGACACACCCCCGCCCGATGTGAGCTCCGGCAAGCCCTCCGGCACCTCGTCCTCAGGGACGGACACCTCCAGCGCGTCCGGTACGAGCTCCACCGGGCCCTCCGGCAGCTCGTCCTCGAAGACGGGCACGTCCGGCACGACCAACACCGGGTCTCCGTCGGAAACCACCGGAGGGTCCAGCAAAACCGGCGGGTCGACCGAACCGCCCGGCTCCACCACCGGTGGGTCCAAGGCCACCACCGGAGGGTCCAAGACCACCGGCGGGTCGACGCCGGGCGGCGGCGAGAAATCTGGCGGCGGGTCACAGAGCGGCGGGTCGCCCGGTAGCGGCGGGTCACCTGGTGGCGGGTCACCCGGCGGCGGTGAGAAGACCCCGGGCAGCAGCGAGACGGCCCCGGCCACCTGATACGCGGTCCGTACGAGCACGGAACGGGCAGCAACCGGAGGGCCACGCACCGCTTTTCCGTGGCGCCGATATCGAACTGTTTCCTAATTATCCGGTGTGCCGGACAACCACCTGAGCAGACACACCCTCTGCATATGCGGCGGGTGCATTGGCAGTCTTTGACGGTTACGCCCTCACTGGGCCTGGCCCCGCCACTGTCAGTTGTTCTGCTTTGGAGGGACCCTCGTGCACGCCGCACCCCGTCGTCACCCCGCACGGTTCATACCCGCCCTGGTAGGGGCGGCCGGACTGCTGACCGCATGCGGGGCAGGCGCCACATCGTCGAACGCGGACCAGCCCGCGGCCAAGGTGACCGTCACCCCGGCCGCCAACAGCAAATCGGTCAAACTCGGCTCGGCGATATCCGTGCGGGCCGACGGCGGAAAGCTCACCTCGGTCGAGNCGGCTCGGCGATATCCGTGCGGGCCGACGGCGGAAAGCTCACCTCGGTCGAGGTCAAGGACGACAAGGGCGGCAAGGTCACCGGGCGGCTCGCCGGTGACGGCACGTCATGGACGTCGGACGGCAAGGTCAGGCCGCAGACCACCTACACCGTGCGGACCAAGGCGAAGTCGACGCAGGGCAAGGAATCCTCCAGCACTTCGGAGTTCACCACGGAGCAGGCCGACAAGGTCAACAAGCTCACGAATACCCCGGGCGGCGGGCAGACCGTCGGCACCGGAATGCCGATATCGATCCTCTTCGACCACCCGATAGCCAAGGACCGGCGCGCGGAAATCGAGAAGGCGCTGAAGGTCACCACCCAGCCGAAGGTCACCGGCGCCTGGGGCTGGGTCAAGGATTACTCCGGCAAGGACCGGATCGACTGGCGCCCCAAGGACTACTGGCCCACCGGCACCAAGGTCTCCGTGAACGGCGCGCTGTCCGGGATCAACTCCGGCACCGAGGGCGGCTGGTTCGCCCGGGACTACAACTTCGGCTTCAGCATCGGCGCCGACCACAAGGCCGTCATCGATGTGCCCTCGCACACCCTGACGATGTATGAGAACGGCAAGAACGTCGGCACCATCACCGGCTCCGCGGGCTCCCCGCAGGACCCGACCCGCGGCGGTGTGCACACCGTACGCAGCAAGAACGCGGCCGAGACGATGGACTCCGCCACCATCGGTCATGGCAGCGAGTGGATGCTGGACTCGAAGTGGGTCACCCACCTGACGGCGTCCGGGACGTTTTTGCACTCCGCCCCGTGGAACAAGTCGATCGGTGTGGTCAACAACAGCCACGGCTGCTTCGGCATGACCACCTCGGACGCCAAGAAGGCCTACGACTTCCTGACGATCGGCTCCACGGTCGAGGTGAAGAACACCAGCAACCCCAACAAGACCGATGTGGGCAACGGCCTGGAGGTCTGGCAGGAGAGCTGGCCGCAGTGGCAGCAGCGCAGCGCGCTGCACAGCTAAGCGGGTGGCGGATGCTCATCGGCGTCGTCTGCGAGGCTCCCGGCGGCGGGTGAGCAGCAGGAAGACGGTGGCCAGGATGGCGACGGCCTGGGCGAGGACGGTGAGTTTCTTGTCGCCGGTCAAGGTCGGTTCGTACATGTTCGGCACCGGTCCCAGCCGGCCGACGTCCACGTAGGTGTAGAGCAGCAGCAGCGCGAGTCCGCCCGTCGCCACGAGCCAGGCGAAGGTGTCGGCCGCCGGCCGGCGCCAGACCAGGACGAGCAGGGCGGCGAGCGCGGCCAGCGCGGCCTCGACGCGGAAGAGCATGCCCTGGCTGAGGGTCGCCGTGACCTCGTCGTACTGGCCGGCGAGATGAGCGTGGACATAGGCGTCCACGGCCAGGCCGGCCGCCGCCAGCAGCCGTGCGACGCCGCGGGCGACCCGGCCGGCCCGCCCGTGCGCCGGTACGGAGTTCTCTGGTGGCACGGCTTCTCCAAGCGCCGCGGCGGGCAGCGGTATGCGGGCGTACGGGTCAGCGGACGGTGAGCGAGCCCTTCATGTACGGGTGGATCGTGCAGATGTAGCGGTAACGGCCGGGCTGGGCGGGGGCGGTGAAGGTGACGGTCCTGCCCGGCCCGATGCTGCCGCTGCGGAAGGCCTTGGGGCCGGTGGCCGTCACGTCGTGTGTCACGGAGTCCTGGTTGACCACGGTGACCCTGGCGCCGGGCCGGACGGTCAGGGCGGCCGGCTTGAACGTGAAGTCCTTGATGGTGATGCGCGCACCGGCGGGTGAAGCGGCGCCGGGGCCCGCGGTGGTGGGGGTGTGGGAGCGCGAGGGGGCGGTTCCTCCGTTGCCGCCCGAGCAGCCGGTCAGCGCCGCCAGGAAGACGGCCGAGACGGCCACGGCGAGGCGCACGGGGCCGGGGCCGCGGGGGCGGTGGCGAGGCGGACGGGGCATGTCAGTAGCCACCGCCGGTACTGGGAGTGCTGCTCGGTGTGGCGCTCCGCGGGGCCTTCACGATCTTGTTGCCGTTGATGTCGAGGACGAACCACTTGCCGCCGGAATCGTCGATGCCCTGGCCGTGGGTGTCCCCCGGCTTCTTGTCGTCGTCGAAGTAGTAGAGGGGGTGGTGGTTGTAGGTGACTTCCTTGGTGCCGTCGTCGCGGGTGGTGGTGCCCAGCAGGTCGCTGCGCACCCCGCCGGCGGCCTTCGGCGCGTGGGTCACCAGCATCGGCGGCCACTCCTTCGCACACCCGCCGTAACAGGTCGACCTGCTGGTCCTGTCCGCCTCGAAGAGGTAGAGCGTCCGGCCCCGACCGTCCACCAGGATCGTGCCGAGGGGACCGGAGCGGGCCGTGACCGTCCACGCCGCGGCGGACGGGGACGCCGACGGCGCGGCACTCGTGCGGGTGGGGGTGGGGGTCGGCGGCTTCGACGGCGCGGAGCCGCCACCGTTGTCCGAGCAGCCGCCGACCGCCGTGGTGATCACGGCGACCGTGGCCGCGGCGACGAGCGTTGCGGCGGTCTTCCTCATCGGCGTACGTCTCCTTCGGTCCGGCCGTCCACCCGCCCCCTACGGAACGGAACGGCACCAGCGCCGTCCCTGGCGGGCCGCCCACCTCACTAGACCGCAGGCGCCGCCACCCGGCCATCCGGGCGGCGGCGTTCGGCGTACACGGCGCCGGCCGTCCGCGGGTCAGCGGATCTCGTTCGCCGTACGGCGGTAGGTGGAGCGCCGGTCCTCGATGTCGGCCCAGCGGTCGCCGTAGACGTTCTCGGTGACGCCCGGCTCGCGCAGGAAGTCGTGCGGGAAACCCAGCTCCACCGCGCTGGAGCGGTCGAGCCGCGCGAGCGCGTCGGCGTCCAGCTCGACATCGACGGCGGCGAGGTTGTCGACGAGCTGGCTCTCCTTGGTGGCGCCGATGATCGGGATGATGTTGCCGGGCCGGCTCCGCAGCCAGGCCAGCGCCACCTGCGCCGGGCTCCAGCCGCCCTGTTCGGCGATCTCCAGGACCGCGGTGACGGTCTCCTCCTCGTTGTGGTCCCGGGTGTTCCCGTCGACCCTGTCCAGCCGGCCCGGCTCGCCGCGGCGGTACTTGCCGGTGAGCTTGCCGGCCGCGAGCGGGGCCCAGGCCAGCACCGCGAGGTCGAAGGCGCGGGCCTGCGGGAGCAGTTCGCGCTCCGGCGTCCGCTCCAGCAGGTTGTAGCGCAGCTGCGAGCCCGCGAACGCGGTCTGGCCGCGCAGCTCGGCGAGGGTGTTGGCCTGCGCGATCTCCCAGGCCGGCCAGTCGGAGACACCGAGGTAGAGCACCTTGCCGGAGCGCACCAGGTCGTCGAGCGCCCGCATGACCTCCTCGACCGGGGTGAAGTTGTCCCGGGCGTGCACCCACAGCACATCGAGGTGGTCGGTGCGCAGCCGCGCAAGGCTCGCCTCCACCGACCGGACCAGATTCTTGCGGTGGTTGCCCGCCGCGTTCACATCGCCCTTGCGGGTCGCGCAGGTGTACTTGCTGGCCAGGACGAAGCTGTCCCGGCGGCCTTCGAGCAGCTCCCCCAGGATCCGCTCCGAGGCGCCGTCGGTGTAGTTGTTGGCGGTGTCGATGAAGTTGCCGCCCGCGTCCGCGTAGACGTCCAGGATCCGGGCGCTGGTGTCCCTGGCGGCGCCCCAGCCCCATTCATCGCCGATGGTCATGGCACCCAGGCTCAGCTCACTCACCCGCAGGCCGGTCTTGCCGAACAGTGTGTAGCGCAAGGCGTTCCCTTCGTTTCCTTCGCTCAGCTCGTGCACTGACGCTAGGAGCTGGAGCACTCTCCAACGCAAGACGTGCCGTCGCGGGTGACCACGTCACAGGTGAGGGCCTAGGCTGGCCGGTGCAACTGGTTCGCCCTGCCATCCGGGTAGGCGCGTCGTAAGAGGGAACCCGGTGGAAATCCGGGACTGCCCCGCAGCGGTGAGTGGGAACGACCGCCGTCATACGCACTGGATCCGGCCGGGTCCGGGAAGCGACGGCCAGTAGGTGTCCGCCCTTGGCGGATGTGCCCGCGAGTCCGAAGACCTGCCAGTGCCCCCGCGCGACCGGTGCGCGGGGCGATCTCGGTGACCTCGAGGGCGGGTCGGCGGACACATCAGGCGGCACGGGCGGCGAGAGCGCACCGTGTTCCGCCCGGTTTGCCGTCCTTCGCGTCCTTGACCCGTCCCGAGGTCACATGGAGACACGCTCGCGAAGGAGAGTTCCGTGACCAGCACATCCGCAGCCGCGGCCGTACGGGCCACCGTGCACGGCTACCCCCGGCAGGGGCAGCACCGCGAACTGAAGAAGGCCATCGAGGGCTACTGGAAGGGCCGCGTCAGCGCCGATGCCCTCCGGAGCACCGCCGCCGAACTGCGCCGCGGCAATTGGCGGCAGCTCGCCGAGGCCGGTATCACCGAGGTGCCGACCGGCGACTTCTCGTATTACGACCATGTCCTGGACACCAGCGTGATGGTCGGCGCGATCCCGGCCCGGCACCGTGCCGCGGTCGCCGCCGACCATTCCCCAAGCTCTCGGCTTCGCTCGAGCAGGGGATGCCCCATTGACGGCTACTTCGCGATGGCCCGCGGCACGCAGGAGGTGGCGCCGCTGGAGATGACCAAGTGGTTCGACACCAACTACCACTATCTCGTACCGGAGTTGGGGACGGACACGGTCTTTGCCGCGGACTCCGCCAAGCAGGTCGGCGAGCTGACGGAGGCGCAGGAGCTCGGTCTGGCCGCGCGGCCGGTGCTGGTCGGGCCGGTCAGCTACCTCCTGCTGGCCAAGCCCGCGCCCGGCGTCGCGGCCGGCTTCGATCCGCTGACGCTGCTCGACCGGCTGCTGCCCGTCTACGCCGAGGTGCTCGCTGATCTGCGGGCGGCCGGCGCCGACTGGGCGCAGCTGGACGAGCCGGCGCTGGTGCAGGACCGCTCCCCCGCCGTGCTGAACGCCGCGGCCCGCGCCTACCGTGACCTCGGTGGGCTCACCGACCGCCCGCGGCTGCTGATCGCCTCGTACTTCGACCGTCTGGGCGAGGCGCTGCCGGTGCTGGCCAAGGCGCCGGTCGACGGACTGGCGCTGGACTTCACCGGTGCCGCGGCCGCCAACCTCGGGGATCTCGCGGCGGTCGGCGGGCTGCCCGGAAAGCGGCTGGTCGCCGGTGTCGTCAACGGCCGCAATGTGTGGATCAACAACTTCGAGCGGTCGCTGGCCACCCTGGGCACGCTGCTCGGCCTCGCCGACCGGGTCGATGTGTCGTCGTCCTGCTCGCTGCTGCATGTCCCGCTGGACGCCACCGCCGAGCGCGAGATCGACCCGCAGGTCGCCCGCTGGCTGTCCTTCGCCCGGCAGAAGACCACGGAGATCGTCACACTGGCGCGCGGGCTGGCGCAGGGGACCGACAGCATCGCGGCCGAACTCACCGCCAATCGCGCCGACTTGGCGTCCCGCGCCGAATCCGCGCTGACCCATGACCCGGCGGTACGTGCCCGTGCCGCGGCCGTCACCGACGCCGACGGCCGCCGCTCCCGGCCGTACGCCGAGCGGTCCGTCGCCCAGCGCGCGCATCTGGGGCTGCCGCTGCTGCCGACCACCACCATCGGCTCCTTCCCGCAGACGGCCGAACTGCGGACCGCCCGCGCCGATCTGCGGGCCGGGCGGATCGGCACCGCGGCGTACGAGGAGCGGATCTCGGCCGAGATCCGCGAGGTCCTCGCCTTCCAGGAGAAGGCCGGTATCGATGTGCTGGTGCACGGTGAGCCGGAGCGCAACGACATGGTCCAGTACTTCGCCGAGCAGCTGACCGGCTATCTCGCCACCCAGCACGGCTGGGTGCAGTCCTACGGCACCCGCTACGTCCGGCCGCCGATCCTGGCCGGGGACATCTCCCGTCCCGAGCCGATGACGGTGCGCTGGACCCGCTACGCCCAGTCGCTCACCGACCGGCCGGTCAAGGGCATGCTCACCGGCCCGGTCACCATGCTCGCCTGGTCCTTCGTCCGCGACGACCAGCCGCTCGGCGACACCGCCCGCCAGGTGGCGCTCGCCCTGCGCGACGAGGTGAACGACCTTGAGAACGCGGGGAGTTCGGTGATCCAGGTCGATGAGCCGGCGCTGCGCGAGACGCTGCCGCTGCGCGCCGACGGCCATGCGGAGTATCTGGCCTGGGCCACCGAGGCGTTCCGCCTCACCACCGGCGGGGTGCGTCCGGACACCCAGATCCACACCCATATGTGCTACGCGGAGTTCGGCGACATCCTCCGGGCCATCGACGATCTCGATGCCGATGTGATCAGCCTGGAGGCGGCCCGCTCCCATATGCAGGTCGCCGGGGAGCTCGCCACCGCCGGCTATCCGCGCGAGGTGGGGCCGGGGGTCTATGACATCCACTCCCCGCGCGTACCGAGCGTTGACGAGGCAACGGCCTTGCTGCGCAAGGGACTTGACGCCATCCCCGCCGAGCGGCTGTGGGTCAACCCCGACTGCGGTCTGAAGACCCGCGGCTGGCCCGAGGTGCGGGCCGCCCTGGAGAACCTGGTCGCCGCCGCCCGCGAGATCCGCGGCGGCCTGCCGGGCGCGGATTCCTGAGGTGACGGGGCCGGTACCCGACGCGCGGGTACCGGCCCCGGCCCTTTTGTCTACCGGAGCCGCGAGTGGTGGCGGCTGTAGACGTACACGGC
>NZ_QUAC01000208.1 GCF_003389455.1 Streptomyces inhibens
CCGCGGCCCTGGCCGGGGGGCGGTCGAAGCCCGGCCGCACCCCGGGCCGCGGCGGCAGCAGCACAGGCTCCACGGGCCGGCGCGGCGCCAAGGTGGCCGGGGGCCCGAAGCCGCAGTGGTCGAGCCCGCTGCGGCGCCTGGAGAGCGGACAACTGCGGCTCCTCGGCTCCACCCTCGTGCACTGGGACCAGACCACCGCGGTCGGTTACGACACCGCGACCGGAAAGGAACGGTGGACGGCCTCGCCCCGCGTGCCGTCCGATGTCTCCGGCGAGCCCAACTGGCTCGGCGTCCAGGGATCGACGCTGTACGCCACGGCCTGGGGCGACCGCGGCTACCTGCTCGGCCTGGACGCCAACGGCGCCCTGAAGTTCAGCCACGCGGTCACCGAGCCGGAGGAGGGGTCCTACTCCCCCGACCACATCCACCACGTCTTCTGCGTCGCCGGATCGGTCGCCCTCGTGGGCAGTGACGGCAACCAGGGGTACAAGGTGCGCGCCGTGGACGTCGAGTCGGGGAAGGTGCTGTGGTCCCGCAAAGTGGCCGGCAGTGACCACCATGCATACTCCGATGGGCACACCTGCTTTCTGCACGACGCCAGCACCGTTCACGGCATGGACCTGCGGACCGGCAAGGTGCGCTGGACGGTCCGGGACGTCGTCAGGCCCGGCGACTACCCGGACCTGGCGACCGACGGGAACGCGCTGCTCGTCACCAGCGTCAAGGTGCAGGCGTTCCGCGCCTCCGACGGCCGTGCACTGTGGACCGCCGTCAACGAGCCGACCAACCTCAGCCCCACCACGGTCCTCGGCAGGCGGGCCTACGTCGCGGACGGCCAGGACACCGTCTTCGCCCTCGACACGCGTGACGGCAAGCAGCTGTGGCACACCGCGAGTCCGCTGTCCCTCAACCCCGGAGGCGCACTCGACCCGGGCCCCTCCGCCTCCTCGTCCCTGGTGGCGCTCCCTCTGTTCAGCGCCGTCACCTCGGGCTTCATCGTCCTGCGCGCCTCGGACGGCAAGCTGCTCTGGGCGCATCAGGGCTCCGGTGCCGAAGCCAAGAACAAGAACGCGTGGTTGGTGCAGACCGCCGGCACCACCATCTATGCCGCATCCGACACCACGCTGCACGCCTTCCGGAGCGACGCCCCATGACCACGTACGCATCCCGGAGGGACGCCCCCATGACCACGCAGGCCGACACGGCCGCCACGCACATCGGGCCGTACCGGGTGATCCGGGAACTCGGCGCGGGCGGCATGGGCCGCGTCCATCTGGCCGCGTCGCGCAGCGGCCGCGCCGTCGCCGTCAAGGTCGTACGCCCCGAGCTGGCCGCCGACCCCGACTTCCGGCGGCGCTTCAAGGCCGAGGTGGACGCCGCGCGCGCGGTCAGCGGCGCCTTCACCGCCCCCGTCGTCGACGCCGACCCCGAGGGGCCGCAGCCCTGGCTGGCCACCGCGTACCTCCCCGGCCCCTCGCTCACCGACGCCATCGAGGCCCACGGGCCCATGCCGGAGGCCACCCTGCGGGTGCTCGGCGGGGGTCTCGCCGAGGCGCTGGCCGCCATCCACCGCGCGGGACTGATCCACCGCGACCTCAAGCCGTCCAACATCCTGCTCGCCCTCGACGGGCCCCGAGTCATCGACTTCGGCATCAGCCGGGCCGTCGACGGAACCGTGCTCACCGCCGAAGGCCAGATCATCGGGTCGCCCGGCTTCATGTCGCCCGAGCAGTCGACCGGGGCCGAACTCACCTCCGCCAGCGATGTGTTCGCACTCGGCGCCGTGCTCGCCTTCGCCGCCACCGGCACCCCGCCCTTCGGCACCGGCGCGGTACACGCACTGCTCTACCGCGCCACCCACGAGGCACCGCAGCTGGACGGCGTCCCGCCCGCGCTGCTCGGCATCGTCGCCGCCTGCCTCGAAAAGGACCCGGCCCGGCGTCCGCCCGTCGCGCAACTGCAGGAGTGGCTGCGTCCGGCGACCACCGCGGGGTGGCTCGGCGCGGTCGAGCTTCAGGTGGCCGAGTCGCAGCGCAGCCTCCACGACGAGGTGCGGGCTCCCCTGCTCAGCCGGCGCCGGATCCTGGCCGGCGGCGCGGTGCTCGGCGCGGCCGCGGTCGCCGGCGGGGCCACGCTGCTGGTCCGCTCGCTCGGCCAGGACGCGAGCGCCACCCCCGAACTCTCCTGGTCCAGGGACCTCCCGCAGCCCGGTATGTCCCTCCGTACGGTGACGCCGTCCACGCTGCTGTGCGCCGGGAAGACCTCCGGGGCCTGCTTCGACCGGGCCACCGGCAAACCCCTCTGGAAGGACCTGAGCGGCCAGAACACCACCGTCATCGCGGACGACAAGCGCGTCTACACCGTACGGACCGACGGTAAGGTCCACGCGTTCGACAGCCGGGACGGAAGGGAGCTGTGGGACGCGTCCCCGACCGGGAGCAGCGCGCCGCACCTGGAGTTCGCGAACGGCTCGCTGCTTGTGACCCTCGGCGACAACGGGCGCTTCCAGGGCCTTGACGCGTCAACCGGCGATGTGCGGTGGAAGTCGCCGGACCTGGGCGGAATCGCGGTCGCCGGCGCCACCCGGGGCGGCCAACCGGTCCTGTGGGGCAGCGCCGCGAACACATCGACGACCGCCTCTCTCATCGGGTACACCCTCGTCGCTCCGGACACCGGCGACCGCCTGTGGTCGAAGGACCTCGTCGCCCTCTACCCGCCGGCCGAGGGCAAGGTGCTCTACGCCATCGACGGCGATATGAACCTGCTCGCCCTCAAGCCCTCGGACGGCGACACACTCTGGCGCAAGCCCACCAGCCTGCCGCCGACGAACAGTCAGATCCTGCACTACGCAGGGTCCTTGAGCCTGAACCAGGGCACCCTGTTCTGCTATCCGGACACCGGCGCCGCAGGCGCGACCAGCGGGCTGCTCACGGCCTTCGACCCGTCGACGGGCAAGACCCTGTGGAGCGTACAGACCGCCGCCCGGGGAAGCCGGGGCTACGCCCGGGCCGGCGCGACCGTCTGCTACCTCGACTCGGTCCTGCACGCCGTCGACGCCCAAACCGGAACGGCCCGCTGGACGGCAGGCTCCGGCCTCGGCACGCTCCAGTTCCTCGGCGCCGTACGCGGCCTGTTCCTCGCCGCAGGACCGAAGGGCCTCTACGGCTTCCAGGCCGACACCGGCAAGCAGGTCTGGCATTTCCCGGTCAGCGGCGGATCCGACTCCTGGTCAATGTCCCTTGCCGGCGGCCACTGCTTCGCCAGTTGGTCCGGCAAACTCTTCTGCTTCTCGGTACCCAAGGCGTAGCGGCCAGGGCCCGCGAAAACGGGCCCCACGGCATCGCCACCCACCCGCTACGAGAAAGCGCCGACCATCTACCTGGCCGAACTCCACATCGCCGAACTCCACATCGCAGGTATCCACCTCTGGTCCGCCCGATGATCCGAACGAAACGGCTAGCTGTCACGCACCTCGTCGCGGATCTGGTTCACCCTGGCCGCGAAGGCGTTCAGGTCCCTCTCGTTCGGGTTGGGGTGGGTGCTGGGCGGAAGGCCTTGGGTCACATGCGTCACCGTTGAAGAGTCAGCCCAGGTACACGTCATGTCCAAGGACCGGGTGTTCGTCACCGGGATGGCCCGTGAGACCACGCGGCATTGAAGGGGTTCATCGGAGCCGGCCGGTGTGATCGTTTTGGGCCCGATGTTGATGACGGGATCGCCGTCCCGCCTGTCGAGCAGCCTGATGAGTTCCCGCAGAGCCGCAGAAGGATCGCGAATCTTGCCGTACACACCGGTGACGGCGAGGAGGCCGCCCTTCTCCGCACCCGGGCGGTACACCCCAAAGGCCGGCCGGGCCCCGCGCACCTGACCGGACATCAACTCAGCCAGCCCCTGATCAGGATCGGCTGCGTCGTGCTCACGTGTGTACTGACCGCCCACCATCGTCTCGGGCATGGCCAACCGGACCGCACGGGGAAGTTTCGCGTTCTGGGTGTGCGTGGGTGGTGTCGTACTTGCGCTGCCGCATCCGGAAACGACGGCAGCTGCCACTACCCATGTGCTCCACGTCAGTCGGCGCACGAATCCCCCGGTCCTGGGCCTGATCACGAACGGCCATTGTGCCAGCCGGCACCACCGCAGGTTCGTGGCGACGCCGAAGTCACGCTTGCCACTCCTGCTCCTGCGGCGTTGTCGGCCAGCATCAACTGGTGGCTCGTCTCGCATCGTTGGGTGGGTAATCGACGTCCCGTCTGATGGTCAGCAGACTGTCTCCAGGACCTGATCTTGGAGGTGGTCGTGGGACGTCGGCCGAGTGTGTTCGTCCGTCCGGTCAGTATGGAGGAGGGCCGCCGCCTGCAGCGGATCAGCCGGACCGCGAAGGACCCGGTCAGGTTGCGGCGGGCGATCGTGCTGCTGATGTCCGCCCAGGGCCAGCCAGTCAAGGACATCACCTCGCTGATGCGGGTCGGCGAGGACTACGTCCGCGATGTCATCCACGCCTTCAACGAGCGGGGGTTCGACGCACTTGACCCAAAATGGAGCGGGGGACGCCCCCAGGACGATCGGTGAGCGGGTACGCGAGCACATCTGCCTGATCGCCCGGGCGTCCCCCGCCGACTGGGGCCTGACGGCTTTGCCACCTGGAGCTTGTCCAAGCTCGCCGACCACCTCGTCCAACGGCACGTGGTGCCGAAAATCAGCCGGGAGACGCTGCGCCGCATCCTGCGCTCCGGCAAGATCTCCTGGCAGACCACAACCACGTGGAAGGCCGCTACCGATCCGGACCTCATCGCCAAGATGCACCGGATCCTCGCGCTGTACGACACCCCGCCGGCCGACGGCCGGGTGATATGCGTCGACGAGTTCGGCCCTCTCAACCTCCAGCCGCGCAAGGGCAGGGCCTGGCGGCCAGTCGGCAAGCCCCGCCGGCTGCGGGCCACCTACAACCGATACGGCCGCATGATGCACATGCTCGCCGCCCTTGACCTGGCCACCGGCAAGATCTACTACAGGATTCGGAAGCGTAAGCGGTGGCGAGAGTTCTCGGCCTGCTCAAGTCCCTGCGCTCGCGCCGGCCCGGAGAGAAGCTGCGCGTCGTCCTGGACAACTTCTGCCCGCACAAGCATGCCGAGGTCCGCAGCTGGGCCGCTGACAACGACGTTGAGCTGGTCTTCCTGCCCACCTACGGATCCTGGCTGAACTGGATCGAGCGGAGTTCGCGGCCCTCCGCCACTTCGCCCTCAACGGCACCGATCACCGCACCCACGAGGAGCAGAACGCCGCGATCGCGGCCTACGTCCGCTGGCGCAACGCCCGCGCCGAACCGAAGACCGACTTCGCCCAAGACTCACCCATCCGTCAGTGGACGCAACACCCGGCCCAAGCGGCGTGACAAGCGGTTACGCGACGAGCAGGAGCACGCTGATCGCCAGCATCACCACGGCGGTGGTCCCGTGGATGCCGTAGACGGCCGCCCTGGGCCCGTTGTTGCGCAGCACGATCAGCGCGTCGCCGACGGGTATACCGGTGGCGGCCAGCATGAACCAGCCCAACAAGTGGGGTGTCGCTCCAGCCAGCAGGATGAAGATGAAGAGCCCCGAGGCTATGTCGCGCACGGCCTTGACGGACAGCCAGGCCTGGAAGTTCCGGTCCTCGGTCCGCGTGCCGGGGATGCCAAAGCCCACCGCGGCCTGCGGTGCCCAAAAGGCGCGCGCGCCGACGAAGATGATGCCTGCGCCGATCAGTCCGGCGAGCACGTTGGCGACGTTGGTGAGCATGGGTTGCTTCCCCTCTCGGTGGCAGCCCCGCAGTGATTCCTAGCGGCGCTAGTAGTTACAGCGACGATAGACCTTGCCTCGACAGGATGTCTAGCGTTGCTAGGATGTCGCCATGTCCGCCATCACCGAGCGCCGTGAACGTGAACGCGCCCACCGTCATCAGCTGATCATCACAGCCGCGCGCGAACTCGCGGAGGCCGAAGGCTGGGAGGCGGTGACGACGCGACGGCTGGCTGAACGCGTCGAGTACAGCCAGCCGGTGCTGTACAGCCACTTCAACGGCAAGGACGCCATCGTGAGCGCCGTCGCCATCGACGGCTTCAGCGAACTCGCCGCCCACCTGCGCCGCGCGCGGCTGGCCGCCCCCGAGCCGGGGCAGACCCTGCGCGCCGTCTGCCGCGCCTATCTGGAGTTCGCGACCGAGCGGCCTGCCCTGTACCAGGCCATGTTCGTCCTGCCCACCGACCTGAAGTTCGCGAGCGCCCAGACACCACCCCCGCTACGGGCCGCTTTCGACGAGTTCGTCAGCTGCTTCCGCCCGGACAACGACCGACGCGAACTGTTCGCCGAATTCACCTGGAGCGCATTGCACGGCATGGCTGTCCTGTCCGACAGCGGCCGCATCCCCCCGGACGGCCAGGAGGAACGGCTCGATTTCCTCGTCACTCAGATCGCCGGCACCCCAAGGGGCTGACCACGCAACAACGGGCAATTGAAAGGCCAAGGATCTGAGCCGAGCCGCTAAGGGCTGTCCCGTAATCCCTGGCGGGCGCACGACGACAGCTACGGCACCTCGCCGCGTTGCCGGAACATCCGGATACGCCCAGTATCCGGACGTCCCTCCGCCTTGCGATGCAGCTCGGCATCCAAGGCACGAAGGCAAGAGCCGAGACGGAGCGAGCGCAGCGAGTGCAGCGCATCTGACGCCGTGCGCTGATCCACCAGGGATTACGGGACAGCCCTTGGCCAATCAGGCAGGCGAGTTGAGGCTCTCATTTCCAGCGGAACGATCTGACGCTCCTCGGCAGATTTTCGTAACAGACAGTGCTGCTCAGCGCTCTGGAGAGTCCACCGCGGTCGGGATGTACGCCCCCGGCGCGGCCGCATTGGGCTCTTCGTGGCCCCCTCGATCACGTTGTCCGGCGTTCGCAGCCAGACTTGCTGCCCCGTGGCCGACACTGTCGGGCCGCAGTTGGCGACCATCAGCCTCCGAGGTCCGCGAACATGTGCGGCCGACCGCCGCCGTCAGGTATGCGGCGGCTTGCACAAGTGGCAGTCGGTAGCGAGCCATTGGATGACCCCGCTGAACCCGCTGATCGCCTGGCGGTCGGCGACTGTCGGCCTCGACCACGACTACGAGGGTGGTGGGCCGGAAATTCATGTGCGGATCAGGTTTCCGATTGACAGGCTGAGGTCATGAAGTCTCAGCGCGCCCCCGTCCCTGGCTCCTCCACCACGCCCCGGGCGACGGACTGGACCGCCACGCCCTTCACTGGGGACCTTCTGCGCGGCGCGCTCGACTTGGAGCGCACCGAGCACGGGGTGCTGCCGCACCGACTGCCCGCCCGGGCCCGCGCGCAGTGCGCCGACGGGCAGCTGGCCATGGCGGAGGCCCAGCCCTCCGGCGTACGGCTGGTGTTCCGTACCCGGGCCACCGCCGTCGAGTTGGACACACTCCGCACCAAGATGGCCTACCAGGGCGCCCCGCCCCGTCCGGACGGCGTGTACGACCTGCTCGTCGACGGCCACCTGGCCGGGCAGGCCAGTGTGACCGGCGGCAACGTCCTGATGATGGACATGACCACCGGGTCCGCGGAAACCCGGCCCGGCCCGGTCGGCACCGTTCGGTTCCCTGGTCTTCCCGACCGTGTGAAGGACGTCGAGATCTGGCTGCCGCACAACGAGATCACCCAGCTGGTCGCCCTGCGCACCGACGCCCCCGTCGAGGCCGTGCCGGACGGGGGCCGCAAGGTGTGGCTGCACCACGGCAGTTCGATCAGCCACGGCTCCAATGCCGCAAGCCCCACCACGACCTGGCCGGCGCTGGCCGCCTCCCTCGGCGGCGTGGAGCTGATCAACCTCGGTCTGGGCGGCAGCGCCCTGCTCGATCCGTTCACCGCCCGCGCCCTGCGCGACACCCCCGCGGACCTGATCAGCGTCAAGATCGGCCTCAACCTGGTCAACACCGACCTGATGCGTCTGCGTGCCTTCACTCCGGCGGTCCACGGCTTCCTCGACACCATCCGTGAGGGGCATCCCACCACGCCGCTGCTGGTCGTCTCGCCCATCCTGTGCCCCATCCACGAGGACACCCCCGGCCCCACCGCCCCGGACTTCAGCAACCTCGGCGAGGGAAGGCTCCAGTTCAAGGCCGCGGGCGACCCCGCAGAACGGGCCGACGGGAAGCTGACGCTCAACGTCATCCGGGACGAACTCGCCCGCATCGTGAAACAGCGGGCGGCCGACGATGCGGACCTGCACTACCTCGACGGCCGCGACCTCTACGGCCAGACGGACTTCGCCGAGCTGCCGCTGCCCGACCAGGTCCATCCGGACGCCGCCACACACCGCCGCCTCGGCGAACGCTTCGCCGCCCTGGCCTTCGGCATCGACGGACCGTTCGCCGCCGAGCGTGCCTGAGACGCCCGCTCCTCGTCTGGCTCCGGTCATGATCAGAGCCAGACGAGGAGCGCTGCGGTGGTGACGGTGCCGAGGCAGACGTATCCGCGCTTGTCGTAGCTGGTGGCCGCGGCTCAGAACTACTTCGGCTTGTTGATCGCCTGGTTCGCCGGTGTTGCGCTGCTTCTACCGGTCTTGTCGAAGCCGGGAGGCCGCCCACCGCGCGAGCCCCTGCACCGGCGGCCTGCCGCCTGGTCCGTCTTCTTCTCCGCAATCACGTGCCGGATACCGCGCTTGCGCAGGTAGGAGCGGGTTCTCCGACGCGGAACGCCTTGTCGGCACCCACGCTGTCGGGCCTGCGGCGGGGCCTGCCCTGCCCCTGCCGGGGGGCTCGGATCTTGTCCATAACCGCCTCGAACCGAGTGCAGTCCGCCCGCTCCCCCGGCGTGACGACCAGCGACGGCGGGGGCACTTCACCATCCGCCGCCAGGTGCAGCTTCGTGGTCAGCCCACCACGGGAGCGGCCAAACGCCTCGCTTGCCCCACCGCCACCGCCAGGAAGGGGCACAGGCACAGGGCGCTTCCTTAGGCCGATACGACTCCCTCGTGGTACGCCGCCGGCCTCGGAGCAGGACGGACCGGCCTGTCGCGGCGCAGCCCTCTCGCACCGTCATCGCGCGTCGACCGTACGCAGAGCCGATCGGCGTTCGCTGTGCGCTGGTAATACACCCGGCTTCCTTCTCGTACCCGTGTGACCAGCCCTGCACGGAGAAGGTGGGTGAGGTGGTAGGAGACGGTCGACGAGCCGAGGTGTTGACGGTCGGCGAGTTGCGTGGTGGTACGGGGCACATCGAGGTCGGCCAGCAGGGCGGACCGGGAGTGCCCGATGACACTCCCCAGCAGCGGGTCGGTCCCCCTGGCCGAACGGTCCGGTCCGTTAGGGCGGCGGGTCGGATAGATGAGGTAGATGCCGCGTTCCTGCCAGGGATCCACGCTGACGAGCCAACTGTGCGCCAGCGCCGAAGGAAAGAGTGTGATGTCCGTGCTTCCCGCCACCCCGATCTGCTGTTCGCTCTCCAGGTGCAGAGCGCAGCAGCGATAAGTGATCTGCCAGTGCAGGGAGTTCAGTGCGGTGTGCAGACCGCTGCGGGCGATGATGCGTGCCCGGTGGTCGACGTCGGCTTCTGCACTGGCGACGATGGAAGGCCACAGGGGCGCGATAGTTTGCTGTCAGAACGATGCCAGTTCCGATGCCTTCCCTTGCATGGGTGAGGGCTGGAACATTCGGTTCATCTGCCGGGCGACCACCGAAGAAGGCGTCGTGGCGACCTTGTGCAATTCCGCGTCGAGATCCGGTGGGAGGTTTGCGGACGCCCCGGGGGTCATAAAGTCCGGTGCATAACCGCGGATCTCACTGCGCAGTGCGGACAGAAGATGCAGATATCGTTCCTGTAGCGCGGCGTCGACCTGCTTTCTGTTCACGCTCACGTTGCTCACGGATTGAGGGCGATGGGGCTACAGGACCGCTCCGGCCTGCATCAACGGTGATACGGCGAATCGCATTGCCGCCAACGTGTCCGCGTGCGTAGCGATGTTGATCATGCCTGCCCCTGAGAAGCGCTGCCCCCTCGTCTGCGCTCGAACCCCATCATTCCGTGATCCACTTCCGAGGTATCGGCGGACCCGGAGTCCATTGAGACACGGTGGCAGCGCCGCCTGGCAGCTCACGGTCCTCGGTGGAGGAATGGATTCCGACTGCGACGACGGACTCGCCGAGGCACTTGCCGTCGATGCGCACGTAATTGGGCGGCACATCCAGAGCCCTCGTGGCCGAAGACGGCGCGCGATGCTTGTACGGCGACGCTCGACGAGCGCGCTGAGGCGGGGGCCGCGACGCTGAACCCTCAGCCGATCGCCCACGTTCCCCCGCGGACCACCTTGTCTTCGGCCGACGGGCGCTCCAGCCCGAGGCGCGCCCCACGATCAAGTGGCGGGCGACACAGCTCAGTTGGGCTGCCGCCTCTGGTGATGCATGACCAGCGGCAGGAACAGCAGGTCCACCACTTCCTCCAGATCAGCGTCGGAGGGGGTGTGGCGAGCCATCATGAGCTCGTTGACGACCAGTACCACCGGAAGCGTGACCAGCCGGTCGGGGAGCGGAGCCGCCGGGTCGATCTCCCCGCGTCGAGCTGCCCGGTCCAGGACCGTACGCATCCATTCGTACCCCGCGCCACGGTTCCGGGACGCGAGGTATGCGGAGAGCTCCGTGTCGTGGCTCTGCTCCTCGGCGAGCACCTGCAGGATCGGGGCGAGTTCCCCCATCCGCTTGACGACGAGGCGTAGCAATGCCAGCACGTCGCCACGCAACTCTCCGGTGTCGGGGGGCTCGGCCGCCAGCGGTGGCGCCTTGTGGCGCAACGCGGCCAGGACCAGATCCCGCCGGTTCGACCACCGGCGATAGAGCACCGCGCGGCTGGTGCCGGCGCGTGCGGCCACGGCCTCGTACGTCAGCTGTGCGTAGCCAACGGCGAACAGTTCGTCCCAAGTGGCCTGGAGCAGCGCGGCTTCCAGCTCAGCGCCTCTTCGGCGCTTGCGCGCGGGTTCTTTGGACACACCGTGTATCTTAACTGCCGAGCGCGTAAGATACGCGTTGACTCTTATTGGAGAGGGTTGGTTGGCATGCGCGGCAAAGGCATCCACTACGACACCGGCACATCACCGAATGGCCAGAGCTCCCGTCCGTCCTTCGACCCCCGCGTCGTTGAGCAGGAGATGCGGATCATCGCGGAGGACCTGCACTGCTCGGCGGTACGCATCACCGGCGGTGACCCCGACCGGCTCACCACGGCGGCGATACATGCCGCGGCCGCCGGACTGGAGGTCTGGTACTCGCCGTTCCCCTGCGAGATGACGAACCAGCAGATGCTGCCGTACTTCGCCCACTGCGCCGAGCAGGCCGAACAGTTGCGGCGCGACGGCGCTGACGTCGTCCTCGTCACCGGCTGCGAACTGAGCCTGTTCGCCGCTGGATACCTTCCCGGTGATACCTTCTCCGCCCGCATCCCGGTGCTCGCGGGCCCGGGGCGCGAGGCTGCGCTCAAGGGCATCCCCGACCGGGTCAACGCATTCCTCGACGAGGTCGTCCGCACTGTCCGGCCGGTCTTCGGCGGCCCGATCAGCTATGCGTCCAACCCTCTGGACGGCGTCGACTGGAGTCCGTTCGACATCGTCGGCCTCGACGCCTACCGCGGCCTGCGGAACGCCGCCACATACCGCGACGACCTCCGCACGGACCTCGTCCATGGCAAGCCGGTCGCGATCATGGAGGTCGGCTGCTGCACCTACCAGGGGGCAGGCGACTTCGGCGGCGCGGGCTGGTACCTGGCCATGGAGCCGGACGGTGTCACCCTCAAGGCAGATCTGGTGCGCGACGAAGGCGAACAGGTCCGCTATCTGCACGACCTCATGCCCGTATTCGAGGAGGAAGGCGTCGACACGGTGTTCTGGTTCAGCTTCGCCGGCTACAGCACTCCCCACCGAGCCACCCCCGGCCCGGACCTGGACTTGGCGTCGTACGGCATCGTCAAGCTCCTCGACGGGGACGGCTCCCCCACCCCCGCGCGCGCCTATCCCGGCATGCCCTGGGAACCCAAGGAGGCGTTCCACGCGCTCGCGGCCTACTACGGGGGCCTCGGGCGGCAACCCACCGCCGACACAAGCCCGCGGTAGCCGTCAGCCCTCGTGCGCGGCCAGAACAGCTGGGTGCCCGGCCCTTGCCCGTCTGCGTGACCGGCCCTACCCGTATGCGTGACCGGTCCTTGGCCGTAGGGGATGCGTACGCTCTTCCCTGATGGCGTGGCTCAAGTACGGGCCTGCGACGGCCCATTGGGCGGCGTGTCCGCCGCGGGGGGTGCGGAGTCGTGGCACCCGCGGCGAGCGGGTGGCCCACGTCGCGGGGAGTGCGACGGCGGGGACCACCACGGCGGCCAGCGGCACGTGGTCGAGACCGTACGCCGCCACCGCCCAGCCGCCGATTGCGGCGCCGGAGGCAATGCCGGCGTTGGCCGCAGAGGCTCGACGCTCTCGGGGTGGCGGCGAGGTTATGCCCTTGCCGGCCACGGGATCACCCGTAACTGCGGGGACGGGTGATCCCCGTCCCCGCAGGGCGTACGGGCCCACAGTGCGCTCTCCGGCGCCGCCGGGGCGGGTGCTCGCGTGCGCCCGGCCGGGGGTTGCCGGGAAGGCGGTGCTACGCATCGCGCAGCCGTAGCAGCAGTCCGCCGCCCAGGAGCGCCGTGGCGGCCCATGCGGCGAGCACGCCGAGTCCTGCCCATGGGCTGAGGGGCAGATGGGAGAGATGGGTGGTGGCCTGGATGGCGAGACCGGCGTTCATGGGCGAAATCTGGAAGAGGAGTCGCTGCGTGTCCGGGTCGG
Organism: Streptomyces inhibens; assembly: GCF_003389455.1. Taxonomy (GTDB): domain Bacteria; phylum Actinomycetota; class Actinomycetes; order Streptomycetales; family Streptomycetaceae; genus Streptomyces; species Streptomyces inhibens. Next base: position 12,831 of record NZ_QUAC01000208.1, read on the forward strand.
AGATGAGGTGGATCATGAGCGGGCAGAGGTAGAGCACGCCGAGTACACCCCCGATGGCTGTTGCGGAGTCCCGTACGGCGACGGCAACGCCGAGGCCGAGCAAGGCGATCAGCGCGAGGTAGAGGACCGAACCGACGGACGCGCGCAGCGTCGGTGCGTCGGCCAGGGACAGGAGCGGATAGCCGTGCACAGGGGTGAAGCCGTTGCCGGGCAGGATGAGCCGCCCGGCCAGTACGGACGCGAGTACGGCGATGGTCCCCGCAGCCAGCGTCATGCCGGTGAGGACGGCGGCCTTGGCGGCCAGGACGGTGGCCCGGCGCGGCATTGCTGTGAGGGTGGTGCGGATCATGCCCGAGCTGTACTCGCCGCTGACCGTCAGCACTGCCATCATGGCGACGACCGCCTGGCCCAGCTGGATCCCGGTGAGGCTGAGCTTGGTGGCGTCCTGGTCGCAGCCTGCTGACGAGCAGGTCACGGCGGCGGCTGCGGCGGCGCTCAGGGCCACGGTCAGCGCGATGACGGCGAGCAGCAGCCAGGCGGTGCCTGCCATGGTGCGCAGTTTCGTCCATTCCGCGTGCAGTTCCTGCCTCATGCGTCGCTCCGGCGCATCCGCAGGACGGCCAGGCCGAGGGCGAGCGCGGCAAATCCGCAGAGCACGGCGAGGCCGGCCCATGGCGCCAGTGGGTAATAGCCCGCCGATGGCGCGTAGTTGTTCATTACGTGCGGGTACTCCGGGATGCTCTGCTGGATCGCGAATCCGGCGGCCGGCGTGAGCCGCAGCAGCCACTGCGCCACGCCCACGGGCAGCACCGAAGTGGTCGCCAGGCCGTAGGGGAGGACGATCACCACCATGGCGGTGACGACGGCCGCGGCGCTGCGGCGGAACAGGGCGCCGAGGGCGAGGGCGAGGACCGCTGCGGCGGCAAGCAGCACGGCGGTGCCGACGACGTACGGGGTGGGCGAACGGATGGGCTGAAGCGAGGTCGAGGAGATCCGGCAAACCCGGTTCCCCTCGGATTACGTCCGCTTTATGCAGGTGGACGGGGCGGGGTTGGTCAGCGGGGAGATCGTGGTTCTGCTGCCGGTACCGCAGTCCGACACGTACACGGACGGGTCGGGCCTGCGGGACGAGACGGAGAACGCCCGTCTCACCTGGGAGATGTGCAAAGACGAGGCCGACTTCGACGTGGACCCCGGGTCCATCGTGGCGTGGGGTGTCAGCACGGGTGCCGACATCTACTGCCGGCTGACCATGGACGACGACCCGGACCGGTGGCCGGTGCTCGTGTGCGGGCGGCACACCAGTCCGGCGTTCCAGGTGCGCCCCTTCGGTATGGCCGAGTTCCTCCAGAGGCTCCTCGGCGATGCCACGTTTCAGGAGGAGACGATCAGCGTGGCCCTGCCGGAGGAGGTGTCCTTCGTCAACTGGCGCGAGCAACAGCGCCGCCGGACGGCGCGCGCCTGAACTCGGCCACCGGCCCCAGGGCAGGGCCTCCTGCCCAGCTGTCGCCGGCCTACTCGGCCCAGCTGCGCGGCCGGCGGTCAGGTCTTGCTGAGCCGCACCACGTCCCCGGCGCCGCCGCCCGCGAGGACATCGATCCGGGCTCCGGTGTCCGGATCGGTGAAGGTCTGGCCAGGCTTGTATGCGGCCAGGTCCAGCTGGGTGCAGCCTGTGGGCGGGGTGGCGGCCGGGTTGGCGTTCATGATCCTGACCGGTCCCTCGCCGGTCTGGGCGGCGGAATCGACCTTGTAGATGAGGACGCCGGTGGAGCAGGCGCCTTGGTCGTTGCCCTCGGCGCGGCGGGATTCGGCGATGTACGCCGTGGTCTCACCGGTGCGCAGTACGGCGATCTTGGTCCCGCCGGGGCGCTCCACCGGGGTCAGCTTTACGGTGCGGCGTCCGGGCCCGGGCAGGCAGGCGACCTGGTTGTCACGGGTCCAGCCGAGCTTCCACGAGTGCCAGCCCAGGTACTGCGGGGCGGGTCCTGCGATGTTGCCCATGACGTCCCAGCCGCCGGCGTACTGGTGGGTGGCGCCGGTGAAGGAGTACAGGTCCGGGAGGCCGAAGGTGTGACCGGTCTCGTGGGCGGCGACCTTGTATCCCCAGCGCCACATGTCCTGCCCGAAGGTGACCGCCCATTTGATGCGGGTGCCGTCGGCGGTGACTCCGGGCGTGGTCGGGTCGTAGAGGTAGGTCGGGGAGAAGGAGATCGCGGCCGCCGCCTTCGTGGGGACGACGTAGACCATGTCGTACCGGGAAAGGTCCGCGTAGGGGTCGGCGGCGGTGATCGCGTCGCGTACGTACTTCTCGTGGGCCTCGAAGGTGAGGCCGCGCGCGAACCCGTACGAGGTGGAGTCCGCGGGCATCCGGATCCAGCGGTGCAATGAGCTGATGGCGAGCCGGGAGCGGCCGTAGCTGGCTCTGCTCATCCAGTCGGCGGCCGGGGCGAGTTGGGTGGCGTACGCGTCCGTGGAGTCCGTGGCCTGTGCGTCGGGGAAGTCCACGAACAGGGTCAGGACGCGGTGGTTGCCGCTGGAGGGCTGGAACTGGGCCGCGTCGGTGTTGTGGCCTTCGTCGGTCCAGCCGGTCTTGCCGGGGAGAGCGCAATCAGCGGCAGGGGCAGGGGCAGGCGAGTTGGGCTTGGCCTCCGCACCCGCCGTAGCCGGGGTCGCGAGGCAGGAGGCGAGGGCGAATACCGCGGCGAGGGGCCGCAGTCGGGTCGGCAGGGCGGACATGGCTCTCCCAACGGGGGCAGCGGAAAGAGGGGAGGAAGTGGAGGGAAGGGACGGACGACTGGGTTACGCGCGGCCTGCGGCCAGGTCCATCAGGCGGGCCAGGACACGGCCGCCGGAGGCGTTGCCCCCGTCGTGCTCCCACTCATTGGTGACCCAGACACGGGTGGCGCCGACCTCGCGCGCGGTACCCAGGGAGAGTCCGGCGTCGACGTACATGTCGTCGTGGTAGACGATCGCAGCGAGGGGGACCTGGTTGGCGACGAGGCGATGGGGGTCGTACAGCGGCGGCCAGTCGGCGCGTTCGGCCAGCAGGTCGGCGGCGTCCGCGAAGGGCCGCAGGCCCTTGATCTCGCGGAACATCCAGGGGTAGATCATCTCTCCGGTGAAGAGGAGGGGGTCCGCCTCCTCGGTGAATTCGGAGAAGCCGGCGAGTGCCCGGGAGGCCGCCCAGCCGGTCGGGCCGGCGCCCTGCCCGTAGAGCGTCTCCTGCATCACGACGAACAGCGGATTGTCGGTGAAGCCGGTCAGGTTCATCACCTGGTAGAGGAAGGTGTCGGTCAACTCGCCGTCGGCGTCCAGGGATTCATCGAGCAGCCAGTGGAGTCGCTCGAAGCCGTCGCCCATGCCGAGGGCGAGGCCGAGGGTGCGCAGACGGCGGATGGTGAGCCGGTCCCCGTCGGGCAGCCGGACCTCTGTGGTCGCGAGGAGTTCGGCGATCGTGCTGAGGCGGGAGGCGTCGTCCGGGTAGCGGGCGTAGAAGTCGAGGACCCGGTCCCGCACCCGCGGGTAGGTGCGGGCGTAGACGTCGTCGGCGGTGGCGGTGAGGCCGGGCAGACCACCCGTCACGTAGCAGGCTTTGAGGCCCTCGGGCGCCTGGGAGAGATAGGTGAGGGTGATGAAGCCGCCGTAGCTCTGACCGAGGGTTTCCCAGGGTTCGCCCTCGCACAGTTGACGGCGGATCAGTTCGGCGTCGGCGACGATCGAATCGGCGCGGAAGTGGCCGAGATACGTGGCGAGTTGGTCGGCGGAACCGAAACCGGAGGCGACTCGGGCGGTGACCGGTGTGGAACGGCCGGTGCCGCGCTGGTCGAGCAGCAGCACCCGGTGGGTCTTGAGCGCCTGGGCCAGCCAGCCGGGCGAACCGGCTGACGGGCGGGGCGATTTGCCGCCCGGGCCGCCTTGCAGAAAGAGCAGCCAGGGCAGCCGCTCGCCCGCACGGGCCGGGTCGACGACCTCCCGGGCGAATATCTGGATGTCCGGCCCGTTGGGGGCGGAGTGGTCCAGAGGAACGGTGAAGGTGTGGTCGACGGTCGCGTAAGCGGGGTTCATGGATCCCTTTCACAGCTCAAGAGCCATAGCATGAAGTGTGACATTGCACGGTCAGCATGGTGTGGCCGGTTGCCGGCGGGGAGCCCTCACGTCCGCATAACTCCACGTTATGGAGGGCCTGTCCCGCCTCTGGGCTGCGGCCCGCCTCAGTGGGCTGCGGCCCGCCTCGAACGGGCCGCTACCGGGCGGATTTCGCCGCGGCCTCGCTCTTGGCCCAGAGCGAGCGGACATGTCCCAGGTGCTTGGCCATGCACTTCTCCGCACCCTTCGCGTCGCCCGCCAGCATCAGATCGAGAAGTTCCAGGTGCTCCTCCGCCGACGGGATCAGCTCGCCCCGCTCGTCCAGGGCGTTGAGCCCGTACAGGCGCGAGCGTTTGCGCAGGTCGCCGACGGTTTCGACGAGCCTCTCGTTGCCGGAGAGGGCGAGGAGCGAGAGATGGAACTGCCGGTCCGCCTCCAGGTAGCCGATGAGATCGTGCTCGCGCGCGGCTCGCACGATTTCCTCGGCGACCGGCCGCAGCGCCTCCAGCTCCGCACGGCCGGCGGACCGGGTGATCCGGCCGACCATGGGGATCTCGATGAGCGCGCGGATCTCGGTGTACTGGTCGAGGTCGCGCTCGTTGACCTCGGTGACGCGGAAGCCCTTGTTGCGGACGGGCTCGACCAAGCCCTCGCGGGCCAGGTCGAGCATCGCCTCGCGCACGGGCGTGGCGGAGATCCCGAAGTCCTCGGCAAGGACCGGGGCCGAGTACACCTCACCCGGGCGCAGCTCACCGGAGATCAGGGCGGCCCGCAGGGCGTGGGCGACCTGGTCGCGCAGCCGCTCCCGGGTGGCGTTGAGATCGCGGTGCTTCAGGTGCCCCATAACGGTGGTGATCCCTTCATGCCGAGCGGATCACCCAGCATACAATGTCACATTGTTTGTGCAGGTGACAGGGTGTACGTGCGGCTGGAAGTGTAGAACTCCAGGGCGGCGCGGCCCTGTTCCCGCGGTCCGTGGCTGGATGCCTTGGCGCCGCCGAACGGCAGATGGAAGTCGACGCCGGTGGACGGCGCATTGACCCTGATCATTCCGGTGTCGAGCTGGTCGAGCCCGTGCAGGACCGTGTCCAGTCCGGTGGAGTGGACCGAGGTGACCAGGCCGTACGGGACCGAGTTGGTGATCCGGACCGCGTGGGCCAGGTCGTCGGCGGGCAGCAGTGCCGCGATCGGGCCGAAGACCTCCTCGCGCAGCAGCCGGTGGCCCGGGGACACCTTCTCGACCAGGGTCGGGGCCGCGTACCAGCCGGGAAGGCCGGGGACGGTTCCGCCCGCGAGTACCGAGAGCCCGTCCCAAGCAGCACTGACCTGATCGCGAGCGTGCTCGTTGATGAGGGGTCCGCACACGGTGGACGGGTCGGCCGGGTCGCCGACCGTCACCGCCCGCAGGGCTTCCGAGAGCGCCTCACGCAGGGGGTCGAGCGCCGCGCCGACCGCGATCACGCGACTGGTGGCGGTGCACTTCTGGCCCGCGAATCCGGCGATCGAGGCGGCGATGTGGGCCGCGGCCTGCCCGATGTCCGCGTCCGGGAGGACGATGGCCGCGTTCAGGCCACCCATCTCGGCCTGGACCGGGATGCCCCGGGCCGTGGTGGCACGCGCGACCGCCTGGCCGACGGTCGTCGAGCCGGTGAAGGAGACGACATCGGCGGCGGAGACGAGTGCGTTGCCCTCGGTCGCTCCGCCGGGCAGCACGGTGAACACGTCGGCCGGCAGGGCCTGCTCGACGAGCGAGGCGAGGCGCCTGGCGCAGGCCGTCGCCTCGGGAGCGGGTTTGAGAACCACCGTGTTGCCCGCGGCGAGCGCCGGGGCGGCCTTCCAACTCGGAATGGCGAACGGGAAGTTCCAGGGGGTGATGAGTCCGGCGACACCATGCGGACGGCGGCGGGTCAGCAGCAGGCCCGGGCCGACGGCGGGTTCGTGGACGGCGCCGCTGGGTTCGTAGGGGGCCTGGGCGTAGTACCGCCAGATCGCGACGGTCCTGGCGACCTCGGCGCGCGCCTCGGCGAGCGGCTTGCCGACCTCGCGGACAGCGAGGGCGGCCAGTTCGTCCGCGGCGGCCTCGATGGCGGCGGCGACCGCGCCCAGGGCGGCCGACCGGGCGGCAGCACCGCCGGTCAGCCAGCCGGGCT
>NZ_QUAC01000215.1 GCF_003389455.1 Streptomyces inhibens
GGCGCCCGTGGGGGCGGCGGGCGGCATGGCGCCGGGCTTGGACGGTGCGGCGGGCGCGGCGGCGGGCAGGGCGCCCGGAGCCTTGCCGGCGGCCAGCTTGTCCGCCGGCTTGTCTCCCGCCTTGTCCGCCGGCTTTTCGGTGGCGGGCTTGTCCGCAGGCTTGTCGGACGCCTTGCCGGGGGCCTTGTCCGCCGGCTTTTCCGTGGCGGCCTTGCCCGAGGGCTTGTCGGCGGCCTTGCCCGAGGGCTTGTCGGCGGCCTTGCCCGAGGGCTTGTCGGCGGCCTTGTCGGGCGTACGGGCGGGAGTCCTGGGCGCCGTCTTGCCCAGCGACTTGCCCGCCGTGCCGTCGTCCGCCGACTTCAGCGCCACGAACTGGCTGGTCCGCTCGGCTTCACGCTCGGCGGCAGGGGCGCTCTTGGCACCAGCCCCTTCCTCGCCCTTGTCCTTGTCCTCGGTCTCAGGCTTGCCCTTGGTCTCGGACTTGCCCTTGGTCTCAGGCTTGTCCTTGGTCTCGGGCTTGTCCTTGGTCCCGGGCTTGTCCTTGGCCGCGGTCGTGCTCTTGGCCGTGCCCTTGGCGGGCGGGGTGATCTTGAACGCGGTGGTCGCCTGGTCGACGGACTCGGCCGCGGCACCCCTCCCCTTGACCTTCGCAATGGCAAACACGCGGGTCGCGTCGTCGGCCTCGGCCTCGTCGTCACCCTTGCCGTCCCGGGCAGCCTCGTCGGGCTTGCCCTTCTGCGGCCCGACGGTCTTGAACACAGCAGTCTGCTGGTCGACGACCTTGGGCTTCGCGGCAGGCTCGGCTTCGGTCTCGACCTTCGACTCGACCTTCGACTCGGGCTCGGAATCGACCTCCGACTCCGAGCCCTTACGGCCGGCGTAAGCCTTTGCATCAGCCTTCGCGTCGACCTTTGCATCAGCCTTCGCGTCGGCCTTCACCTCGGCCTTTGGGCCAACCTTCGCATCGACCTTTGCCTCGGCCTTCGCGTCAGCCTTTGCCGCAGCCTTCGCTTCCGGCTTCACGTCCGACTTCACGTCCGGCTTTGCTTCCGGCTTCGCCTCGGCACCGTCGGCATCCCCCTCAGCGCCCTCGGAGCCACCCTCCGACTCCGGCTCCGACTCCGACTCCGCCGCCTCGTCAGCGCCCTCGTCCGCGCCTTCGTCATCGCTCCCCGCGACCCAGGCGGCCACAGCGGCCCGGAGGCGGTCATCACCACCCCCGGTGCCCTCACCACCCTCAGCGGCCCCCTGAGCCGCCTCAGACGCCTCGGACGCGCCCGCGGAGTTCGACTCCGCCGCGGCCTCCGTCCCGGATTCCTTCGCCGGCTCGTCCGGCTCCCCACGGAGGACCGACAGGCGCGGATCGCGTTCGCTCCGCGTCGTCTCCCCCGACGACTGCTTCTTGTCCGACTTGTCGGGGGACTCGCCCGCCACCGATGTCTCCTTCATACGTCGCACTGCTCTGCCTGGCCCAGTGTTTCCAAGTGTCCTGTGTACGCGTGACGCCATCGCGCCGCCACGCGTACAGGTACGCGCCGCACCCCACGGATAGATGTCGCCGACGTGCAAGACGAGAACGACATACCTACCGGTTCCCTACCGAACCCCCCACGCACTCTCGACAGATGAATGTGAGAGGGGTCACCCTGTCATTCATCCACGCGGGGAGGCATGGATGGGCAGGAGCCGCAGAACAATTCCGGAGGAGCTTCTGCTGCTCGCTTTGGACCCGACCACGGGCACCACAGCGCAGCCGCAGTCGCTCGACCTCGGCCTGGCCGGGGCCCAGCTAGTAGAGCTGGCTCTGGCAGGACGGATAGCCCCAGATGGGGATCGTATCGCCGTGGTGATGGCACGGCCGACAGGAGATCCGACTCTGGACTCCGCGCTCGAACTGCTGCGCCGACGCGGCAGTCCGGTGCGCGCGGTCCACTGGATCGGCGGGCCCCGGCTGGGGCTGCGCCAGACGTATCTCACGCATCTCGAACGGTGCGGCATGGTGCATGCCGTGGCGGGACAGATGTGCGGGGTACTGCCGACGACGCGCTACCAGGCGACGGAGACGGCCATCAGCCGGGAAATCAGGGCCCGGCTGGACAACGCGATCCGCACCGGCGTACCCCCGGACCCGCGGACCGCGGCGCTCGCCGCGCTGGCCCATGCGGTCGGACTCGGCAAGCATCTGTACCCAGGGAACGAAGGGCGTTCATCGCGCTCCCGTCTCCGGGATCTGATCCGGCACGACCCGATGGGCGGGCTGGTCGCACACGCCGTCATGGATGTGCAGAACGGCGCCGCGGCACAGCCTCGGCGGCCGCAGCAGGCCGCGAGCGCGGGAGCCGTACGGCAACCGGCGCCGGCCCGTGCCACGGCGGAACCGGCCGGCGCGCCGGGTCAGTCACGGCACGGCCACAGCAGGATGGCCCGGGTGGGCGCCCGCTGACGACGTAAGCCGCGTACGACCCCTGGCACCACCGGTGCACCCACCGCACCACCATCCCCACAATCCCGTTCGGGAGCCGCAGCAAGGAGCGCGGGGTGGCGGACCGGCCGTTCTGGACGACGGCCGGCCCGCTACCCCGCGCACATGCTCGCTCGCCTTCTGTGTGCATTTCACTGCGCGGTGTCACCCCGGAGTGGCAGTCTGCTGAACAGGAAACGACAGCAGTACGGAGCCGGAGGTGCACTTCCCGTGGCGTCCAGTGTCAATCCCACCGTCAGGCGACGCCGGTTGGGCCAGGAGCTGCGAAGGCTCCGCGAGCTCAAGGGCATGACGGCGGAAGAGGTGGCCGAGAAGCTACTGGTCTCCCAGTCGAAGATCAGCAGACTCGAGAACGGCCGCCGCAGCATCAGTCAGCGCGATGTCCGCGATCTGTGCGCGGTCTACGAGGTCGAGGACCACCGGATAGTCGATTCGCTGATGCAGATGGCGAAGGATTCGCGTCAGCAGGGCTGGTGGCACGCCTTCGGCGACATCCCCTACAGCGTCTACATCGGTCTGGAGACCGAGGCGGCCTCGCTGCGGATCTACGAGTCCCTGCTGGTGCCCGGCCTGCTGCAGACTCCCGGCTATGCCGAGGCCGTGATTCCCGGGACGGTACCCGAGCTGGCGCCCGACCACTTGGAGAAGCGGATCCAGGTACGGATGCGCCGCCAGGAGCGGGTCAATGATCCCGAGCGCCCGTTGCGGCTGTGGGTGGTGCTGGACGAGAGCGCGCTGCGGCGGGTGGTCGGCAGCCATCTGATCATGCGCGAGCAGCTCGACCATCTCGTCGAGATGAGTCAATTGCCGCATGTGACGGTCCAGGTTCTGCCGTACCACACCGGCGCCCATGCCGGAATGTCGGGAACGTTCTCCATCCTGGAATTCGACGACGCCTCCGATTCCAGCGTGGTGTACATCGAGGGCGTCACCAGCGACCTCTATCTGGAGAAAACCAACGATGTGCACAAGTACACGATCATGTACGAGCATTTGCGTGCGCAGGCATTGAGTGCGGAACAGAGTCGGGAGTTCATCGCGGACGCGGCGAAATCCCATGCGGATGCGATGGGATGAGGTTCGGTCACTGAGTCATTAGAGGCGGAATCCGGGGCTCCGGCGAAAAGGATCGCACGGTACACCTGCCTCCGCTTCCATGAAAAGAGATCAAGGAATATGCCATTCGGACGGGTGAACGGCCTCTGCGGCTAGTGATGTTGGCGCGTAGCGTCATGACTACCGAATCCCCGGTAACTCAGAGTGAGTTGGAGTGATCATGGCCGTGCAGCCCAATTCCGCGTTCTCCTGGACCAAGTCCTCGTATTCCGGTGGTAACGGCGCTTGCGTGGAAATCGCCGTACCGACCACCGCAGCCATCGCGGTGCGCGACTCCAAGGATCCCGAGGGGCCGCGCCTCACGTTCGACAACTCCTCCTGGAGCAGCTTTGTGTCGGACGTCGCCGGCGGCGCGTTCGGCATGGCGTGACCTGAGCCGTCACTGTCCGGACTCCGCAGATACGAGCCCTCTCGACTGGATCGCCGTCCCGGCCGAGGGGGCTCGGTCGTGCCCCTCGGCCGAGCCCCCTTTTTCGACCTTTCGCATCGGCCGGCGGTCCAGGAACGGGCGCTCCGCTCAGCGCAGTTCGGCCACGTACCGGTCCGTCCCGGGCACGGTCGGCAGGAACGGCGCCACCAGCTCCACCCGCCCCAGCCCCGACTCCCCGACCTCCTCGGCCAGACCCGCGAAATGCGCCGCCCAGGCCTCGCGCGGATCCTGCTGGAGGAACCACAGCAGCGTCAGCCGGGTGTCGACGCCCTCGACCTGCTTCACATACGACATCCGGTCCCCCGGCAGCGGCGTCGGCCGGAAGACGGTGACCATCGCCGCGGGTGAGCCCGCCAGCCGCCGCGGCAGATGCCGGGCGCGCAGCCACTCCAGCAGTTCGGCCCGCCGCTCCGGGCCGTCCGCGTCGATCACCTCCAGCACCAGCCCGGCGTACGGGTGGTCCAGCGCATGGAAGTCCCGGGGGCCCGCCGTGCCGTCCCGGTAGACCGTCGCCGCATGGTCCTGGAAGGCCGTGAAGACATGGGTACGGTCCTGGTAGACCCGGCCGTCCCGGTTGAGCCTCTTGTTGATGCCGACGGTCCACTTCATGTGCTCGTCGTAGCGGCCCTCGGTGAGCCAGTACGTGGAGAGATAGCAGCCGGCCGTGACTGGCCGGGCGACGGCGGACTTCTCCGGGTAGCGCAGCAGTTGCAGCTCACGGGTGGCGACCCAGCGGCGGCCGGCGAACATCCACGGCATCGCCATCGCGCCCGCGATGTAGTGGTCGTCCTCGTACCAGCGGTTGTAGGCGTATTCATGGCCCGGATGCGGCTCGACCATGGTGATCAGCGCATGCCCGGGGTGCACACCGTAGGGGCCGACGGCGGCCAGTTCGGCGTAGGCGGCGACTCCGGTGTCGACCCCGGTGCCGACGGCGGCTTCGGCAGCGTCCCGGGAGGCTGCGACCTCTGGCGTTCCTTTGCTGTCTGCGGTCATGTCTGCGGTCATGAGAGACAGGTGTAGCTGACGATCCATCAGAAGGGGAGGGGTGCGGGCCCCGAACCGCGCCCCGGCTCACCATGCGAACACCCCTGCACACCGCCCGCCGCGGCGCCTAAGCTGCCTGATATCTGCAGCTAACGCGGGTTAACCGCAGACCTGGAGCGATTGGAGCCGCCATGCCGGACGCGATCCTTGCCGACGCCCTCACGCCCGTCCCCGAGCTCGCCGCGCGTGCGGCGCGGACCGGCAGCTCGCCCGTACGCGACATCCTGGCGCTCACCGCCCGGCCCGAGGTCATCTCGTTCGCCGGCGGGCTGCCCGCGCCCGAGCTGTTCGACGCGGCGGGCATAGCCGACGCCTTCGGGCATGTGCTGGCCGAAGATCCCCGACGGGCTCTGCAGTACTCCACCAGCGAGGGTGATCCGGCGCTGCGGGCGGCCGTCGCGGCACGCAGCACCGCGCGCGGGCTGCCCACCGAAGCCGATGACGTGCTGGTGACGACCGGTTCCCAGCAGGGCCTGTCGCTGCTGGCCACGGCCCTGTTGGAGCCGGGCGACGTGGTCCTGGTCGAGGACCCCTGCTACCTCGCGGCGTTGCAGATCTTCTCCCTCGCCGGCGCCCGGGTGGTGCCGGTGCCGACCGACGACGAGGGCCTGGACCCGGCGGCGCTGGACGAGATCGCGGCGCGCGAGCGGCCCAAGCTGCTCTACATCATCCCGACGTTCCAGAACCCGACCGGCCGGACGCTGACCGCCGAACGGCGGGCCGCGGTCGCCGGGATCGCCGCGCGGCGCGGGCTGTGGATCGCCGAGGACGACCCGTACGGAGAGCTGCGTTTCGAGGGCGACCCGGTGTCGTGGGTGGCTTCCTTCCCCGGGGCCGAGGACCGTACGGCGCTGCTCGGCTCGTTCTCCAAGATCATGGCGCCCGGTCTGCGGCTGGGCACCCTGCGCGCGCCGGCCGCGCTGCGGCGTGCCTGTGTCATCGCCAAGCAGGCCGCCGATCTGCACACCTCGACCGTCGACCAGGCGGCCGCGGCACGGTACTTGACGGTGGCGGACCTGGAGGCGCATCTGGGGCGGGTGCGCGACGCCTACCGCGAGCGGCGGGATGCGCTGGTCGGCGGGTTGTCCGCGGCGCTGCCCGAAGGTTCGCGCTGGAACCGTCCGGCGGGCGGCATGTTCGTGTGGGCGACGCTGCCCGAGGGGTACGACGCGACGGCGCTGCTGCCCGAAGTGGTGCGGCATGACGTCGCCTACGTCCCCGGGGCGCCGTTCTTCGCCGGCACGCCGGACCCCACGGCCGTCCGGCTGTCGTTCGTGACGCACTCCCCGGCGGAGATCGGCGAGGGGCTGGTCCGGCTGAAGACGGCGCTGGAGACCGCGCTGAAGGGCACGCGCCGGGAGGGGTAGGCGAGAGGGGGCCGAGAACGCCACCACCGCCCGCAGCGCCCCGATCGAGTGCAAGCACCGATGAACGCCCCTGGCCTTCCCCGCGCCCCGGCCCTACCCTGACGCCACTGACGGACCGTCAGGCACTGGGCCGGGACCGGGAGGCGCGCATGCTGCTGCGGAACAAGACCGTCATCGTCTCGGGCGTCGGGGCCGGGCTCGGCCATCAGGTCGCGGCGGCCTGCGTACGGGACGGCGCCTCGGTGGTGCTGGGGGCCCGTACGGAGGCGAACCTCGCCAAGTCGGCGGCGCAGATCGACCCTTCGGGCGGGCGTACAGCCTGGCGGGCGACCGATATCGGCGACGAGGGGCAGTGTGAGGCGCTGGCCGCGCTGGCCGTGGAGCGGTTCGGCGGCATCGATGCGGTGATCCATGTCGCCGCCCTGGACTCGCTCTTCGGGGGCCTGCGGGACGCCGACTTCGACTCCTGGCGCAACGTCGTCGACGTCAACCTCTTCGGCACGCTGCGGATGACCCGCGCCTGTCTGCCGTCGCTCACGGCACGCGGCGGCGGATCGGTGGTGATGATCGGCACCCAGTCGTCGGTCGCCGCGCCCTCACAGGTGCAGCAGGCGGCGTATGCGGCGTCCAAGGGCGGGCTGGTCTCGGCCATGTACTCGCTGGCGCGCGAGCTGGGGCCGGACCGGATACGGGTCAACACCGTGCAGCCGGGGTGGATGTGGGGCCCGCCCGTGGAGGCGTACGTACGGTTCCAGGCGCACACCGAAGGCGTACCGGAGTCCGAGGTGCTCGGCCGGCTCACCGGGCGGATGGCGCTGCCCGAGCTGGCGACCGACGCGGATGTGGCCGAGACCGCGGTCTTTCTGGCCTCCGACCGGGCGCGCGCCATCACGGGTCAGTCGCTGCTGGTCAATGCGGGGGAGCTGATGCGGTAGCCGTCGGGCACCGCCTCCTTTCGGGCGTCCGTGCCCTCCTTCCGGGCGTCCGTGTCCTCCTTCCGGGCGTCCGCGTCGCGTTCCGGACAGCCGGCCGTACGGGGTCCCGCGCCCGTGCGGCCGTTGCTGCTGCCGGCGGCGATGCCGACGCCCACGTCGGTGCCGGTGTCGGTTCGTGCGTTCGGGCATACGTCGCCCGGCGAAGTGTGTGCCTCATCGTGGGTCGGCGCTCTGGTCCGGACAACGCCCCCAGAGGTCAAGACAAGGTAAAATCGTTCGGTTTACTGACCTCTGTTCACATCCATGACCACCGATGCCCTTGACCGGCCCGCGCATCGAGCGGTTCAATCCCCGAAGTCCCCACCCCCGCATGGGGACCCCGCCCCACAGAGCGCGTCACGGCGAAGTGATGCACATTCACAAGGCGGACCCCTGGAGGGGGCATGAACAGTCTCGACTGGGCCGTGCTCATCGGCTACTTCGGCGTGATGATCGCGATCGGTGTGTGGTCGCACAAACGGGTGGACAATGTCAGCGACTTCTTCACCGCGGGCGGCAAGATGCCGTGGTGGCTGTCCGGCATCTCCCACCACATGTCCGGCTACAGCGCGGTAATGTTCACCGGATACGCCGGCATCGCGTACCAATACGGCGTCACCTCTTACGTCACCTGGTCCTTCCCCATCGCGATCGGCATCGCCATCGGCGCCCGGCTGTTCGCCGGGCGGCTCAACCGGCTGCGCTCACGGCTCGGGGTCGCCTCGCCGCTGGAATACCTCAAGACCCGCTACAACCTGCCGACACAGCAGGCACTGGCCTGGTCCGGCGTGCTGCTGAAGATCGTGGACGTGGGCGCCAAGTGGGCCGCCATCGCCACCCTGTTGTCCGTCTTCACCGGTATCTCGCTCAACCAGGGCATTCTCATCACGGGTGTGATCACCGGCGTCTACTGCACGGTCGGCGGCCTGTGGGCGGACGCGCTCACCGAGCTGGGGCAGTTCGTCATCCAGCTGCTGGCCGGTATCGCGATGCTGGTCACCGTCATGGGCGAGCTGGGCGGCTTCAGCTCGCTGTGGACCGTATGGGACAGGCTGCCGGACAGCCACACCCAGCCGACCGTCGGCCCGTACACCCTCACCTTCCTGCTCGCGTATCTCTTCATCAAGACCTTCGAGTACAGCGGCGGCATGTGGAACCAGGCCCAGCGCTTCATGGCCACCCGCAGCGCCCAGCAGGCCAAGCGCTCGGCACGGCTCTCGGCGGCGCTGTGGTTCATCTGGCCCGCGGTCCTCTTCTTCCCCATGTGGGTCGCGCCGCTGCTGGTCAGGCCCCAGAAGCCGGACGCCTCCGACTCTTATGCGCTGCTCACCGAACGCCTGCTGCCGCACGGCCTGTTGGGGCTGGTCATCGTCGGCTTCTTCTCCCACACGATGGCGATGTGCTCCTCGGACGCCAACGCCATCTCCGCGGTGTTCACCCGGGACATCGCGCCGGCGCTCTCGGCGAAGGCACGCGACTGGTCGCACCGGGCCGGGCTGCTGGCCGCACGGCTGTCGACGGTCGCCTTCCTGGGTCTTTCGATGGCGATAGCGACACAGGTCAACTCGCCCACATTCAAGGACATCATCACCGTCGTCATCAAGTGGGTGGCCGGGCTGGTCGGACCGATCTCCATCCCGTTCCTGCTCGGCATGTTGCGGACCTTCCGCAAGTCCGGGCCCACGGCGGCACTGGGTTCGTGGGCGGCCGGTCTGTTCGCCTTCTGGCTGACCAACTACGGCCTGAGCGGCATCCAGTTGCAGATCCAGATCGTCTCGCCGGTCGCCACCTCGCTCATCCTCTTCATCCTGCTCGGCTTCGTCCGGCCGGAGGACACCGAGGAGCGGGATGCGGTGCTGGACCGCATCAACTCGGGTGATGACGAGGGGGCGGGGGCGGCGGTTCTGGGTGCGCTTCCGGAGCAGGGGGGCGGGGTGGAAGGGGTGTCCGGGGGTGTGTCGTTGGGGGATGCGTCGGAGGGGGTTCAGGGGGGACGCGGCTGAGGCGGGGTGAGGGTGGGGGTGTGGTGGCAGCGGCGGTGTGGTGGTGGGTTGCCGTTCGGGGCGCCGTGGATGTGGGTGTGGGTGTGGGTGTGGGTGTGGCGTCGGCGTGGCGTGGGTTGCGGTTCAGGTTGCCGGGCCCGGTGTCGTGACCATGACCGTGGCCAGCAGCACGCCCCCACCGCACACCTCCACCCCGCAGTAGAACCACGACGGGTACCACGGTCCCGGCGGCTCGGCGAGGCGTGCCGCGAGCCGGCCGCCGGCCATCCCGAGCAGCGCTACCGCGACCGCGAGCACCGCACCGCGGCGTAGCGCATCCGCCGGATCGGCCGCCGCCCAGCCGAGCAGGACGGCCATCGCGACGCCGAACCCGCCGTAGACGGCACGTACTTCGTTACGGGCCGCCGCCCCGTCGAGACGGATGCCGAACGGGCGGACCAGACGGGCGGGCGCGGCCAGCCCGTACAGCCCCATGCCGAGAAAGAAGAGCGCCAGGGCGGTGTGCGCGGTGGTGAACAGGGCGCTGGCGGCAGGGGTGTTGGCGGCGAGGACGTTGGGGCCGAGGGTGTGCCCGATGTCGGTGAGGGCGTGGGTGGCGGGGGTGTGCGTCATGTGGACGAGGGTGTGCGTCATGTGCGCGAGGATGCCGTGCATGACCGACGACGCGCTTTCATCAACGTGCTGCCGCAGCCCGTCGGCGCAGCTCAATCTGTGGCCCGGGCGCGCCGTCTACAGCGGCCCGTCGCTGGAACTGGATCTGCACTCCGGCTCGGTCTCCTGCCTCGCCCTCGGCGTCGACACGGAGTTCACCGTCGAGACGGCGGACGGAGTGCGCCGTACGGCCCGTAGTGCGCTGATACGGCCCCGGGTGCCGCACCGGATCGAGGCGCACGGCGGCTGGATGACCTTCTGCTACTTCGAGCCGGGCTCGGCCGCGGAACGCGCCTGCCGGGAGGCCCTGGGAGCGGGCGAGGAAGCGGTGACGGTCTCCGCCGCGGCGGAGACGGATCTCGTACGCCTCTGCGCGGCGCCCGAACCGGCGGAGCGCCCGGACATCGATCCGCGGATCCGGGCCACGGTACGCCGGCTGCTCCGGGAGCCGCAGCTGACCGACGGCGCGACGGAGTACGCCGTCCGAGCCGGTCTGTCCCGGTCCCGGTTCCTGCACCTGTTCCGTGAGCAGACCGGCACCAGCTTCCGCCGCTACCGGATGTGGGCGCGGATGCTGCGCGCCGGGCGGGCGCTGCTGGACCACGGCACCCTCACCGCGGCGTCCGCGGAGGCGGGCTTCTCCAGCCCGTCCCACCTCAGCAGCACCTTCCACGCCACCTTCGGTCTGCGCCCGAGCCGGCTGCTGGCTGCCCACTGCGTGATCATCGACGAGACGTACGCCGCGGGCTACTGGGCGCACGAGCTTCGGGGGGAGTGAGCGGGCGGGTGTGCTGCGCCCAGTGGCCGGTGGCTTACGGCCCGTGGTTGGCGGCTGGTGGCCGGTGCCTTGAGGTTGGTGGCCGGTGGCTTGAGGTTGGTGGCCGGTGCCCCGTGGCCGTGGCCGTGCCCCCTGGCCTGCTACGCCCGCGGATACCGCGCGAGCCACCCCGGCGACGACCCGGCCGGCCCGTGCAGCGCCGCCCCCTGCGTCATCTCCATCGAGAAGTCGTCGGCCAGCTGCAGAATCGTGTGCCGGCCCTCCAGCTCCACCAGCCACACCGGCGGCAGCGCCGTCTCGCCGTGCAGTGTGCCGAGCAGATTGCCGCAGATGGCGCCGGTGGAGTCGCTGTCGCCGCCGTGGTTGACGGCGAGCAGCAGGCCGTGCCGGATGTCCTCGGCGACCAGTGCGCAGTACACGCCGATCGCCAGCGCCTCCTCGGCCGTCCAGCCCTCGCCCAGCGACTCCACCCGGGCCGGCGTCGGCATGCCCTGCCGTACGGCGCCGAGCGCGCGCTTGAGGGCGTCGGTGGTCTCCTCGTGGCCGGGGCGGGTGGCCAGATGCGCCAGCGCTTTTTGTACGGCGCCGTCGAGGTCCTCGCCGCGGGCCAGGGAGTGGCTGATGACCGCGAACGCGCCGGCCGCCAGGTAGCCGGTGGGGTGGCCGTGCGTCTGTGCCGCGCACTCGGCGGCGAGCTGGAAGACCAGCTGCGGCTCCCAGCCGACCAGCAGGCCGAACGGCGCGGAGCGCATCACCGCGCCGCAGCCCTTCGAGTCCGGGTTCTTGGGCTTGTCGAGGGTGCCCATCACCTCGTCGCCGAGGCCGCTCAGACAGGCCCGGCCGGGCGCGCGGCGGGAGTAGAGCCACTCCTCGCGGGCGAGCCAGCCGTCGTCCTTCTTGCGCTCGTCCGGGCCCCAGTCGTTCTGGGTGGCGGCCCAGCGCAGATAGGCGCGGTGGACGTCGGTGGGCGGGTGCCAGGCGCCGGTGTCGCGCCGTACCTGGGCGCGGATCAGGCCGTCGACGGTGAACAGGGTCATCTGGGTGTCGTCGGTGACCGCGCCGCGCCGCCCGTAAGCGGGCACGAAGTCCGTCACGCCCTCCTGGCCGTGCGCCTCACGGATCGCGTCCAGCGAGTCGAATTCGATGCCCGCGCCGAGCGCGTCGCCGATGGCGCCGCCGAGCAGACAGCCGCGTACCCGGCTGCGGAAATCCTGCTGTTCCGCGCGCCCCCAGATGGCGGCGCCGCCTCCCGCTGCACTCACTGCGCCTCCCGAAGCTCACAACGTTCCGGGGCCTTGCAGATGCCCCTGGCGCAGCACTGTAATCGACCAGGATTGATCAATTTCTGGCCAGGTGAGTAATGCGAATAGTCACTCACTAGGAGGCTTTTGGTCGGTACGGTCCCGATGAACACCATCCGGCCATCCGCCGTCCGCCACACCTCCGGGGAGAACCCAGCATGACTCCGCGCTGCGCCGTACTCGACGACTACCAGGGCGTCGCCCTCTCGATGGCCGACTGGTCCTCCGTGGCCGACGCCGTGGACGTCCGTACGCTGCGGCAGCCCTTCCGCTCCGAGGACGAGGTGGTCGCCGCGATCGGCGACTGCGAGATCGTCGTCGCGATGCGCGAGCGCACCCCGTTCCCCGCCTCGCTCCTCGCCCGGCTGCCCCGCCTCCGGCTTCTGATCACCTCCGGAATGCGCAACGCCGCCATCGATCTGGAGGCCGCCGCCCGGCACGGCGTCACCGTCTGCGGCACGGCCAGCAACACCGAACCGCCCGTCGAACTGACCTGGGCGCTGATCCTGGGCCTCGCCCGCAACATCGTCACCGAAAACGCCGCGATGCGGACCGGCGGCCCCTGGCAGAGCACGCTCGGCGCCGATCTGCACGGCCGTACGCTCGGACTGCTCGGCCTGGGCAAGACCGGCGCCCGGGTCGCCCGGATCGGCCAGGCCTTCGGCATGAACGTCGTGGCCTGGAGCCGGAATCTGACTGCCGAACGCGCCGCGGAGGCGGGCGTCCGCGCCACCGCCACCAAGGAAGAGCTCCTGGAGACCAGCGACTTCGTCTCCGTACACCTCGTCCTCGGCGACCGCACCCGCGGCCTCCTCGGCGCCGACGAACTCCGCCGGATGCGCTCCACCAGCTACCTCGTCAACACCTCCCGCGCCGCCATCGTCGACCAGCCCGCGCTGCTCCAGGCGTTGCGCGAAAACTGGATCGCCGGCGCCGGCCTGGACGTCTTCGACCACGAACCGCTGCCTGCCGACCACCCCCTGCGCACCCTCCCGAACGTCCTCGCCCTCCCCCACCTCGGCTATGTCACCCGCCGCAACTACGAGGGCTACTTCCAACAGGCCGTCGAAGACATCACCGCCTTCCTGGCGGGCACCCCGATCCGACAACTGGGCTGACGACTCGGCTGACGACCGGGCCGGCAACTGAGCAGGCGACCGGACCGACAACGACTGGGCCGGCGGCTGGGCGGGCGACTGGAGTGGCCGGTGGCCACTGGGCCGACGGCTGGGGTGGCAACTGGGGCGACGGCTGGGCGGACGGCTGGGGTGGCAACTGGGGCGACGGCTGGACGGACGGCTGGGGTGGTAACCAGGGCGGCGGTGGGCGGACAGCTGGGGTGGTGGCAACTGGGCGGAAGGGGGGCGGGCCCCTCCCCCTCCCCCTCCCCGCCCCTCCTCACCCCTCCCCGATCGGCGGTCATCCGTTCGATGATGGCTGCGCCGCCCGCTGGGCATGCTCTCCCCATGTCCGAGTACGAGTGGGATCGCACCACCATGGCCGTCGTCGCCTCCGCGCTCTCCGGAGACAGCGACGGCGCGGTGGAACTCCTCCGGCCGCTCCCCCAGAGCGATGTCTGCCATATCGCGGTACGGCTCGCCGCCATGGCCGCCGACGCCCTGATCGTCGCCGCCCAGGACAGCGGAGGCGACCGCGAAGAGGCACTGTCGCAATGGCAGCAGTGCATCCTGCAGCACGAGGCCGAATACGAGGGAGAGTGAGAACCACCAACCAATCCAGCTCCCCCACCCCGGGCCCCAACATCACCCCGGCAGCCACATCACCCCGGCCACTCCACCTCCGTCACCTCGATTAACAGGCCTCCTCAGTCACTGGGCCTCCTTAGCCGCTGGACCCTCCTTGGCTACTGGGCGCCCTTGGTTACTGGACGTCCTTGATCACTAGGCCCCCTTGGTTGCTGGGCCCCTCGGCTAACGGGTCCCATCGGTTGCTGGACCACCTCAGCCACCAGGTCACCTCGGCTGTCAGGCCGCCCCGCTCGCGCAGCCACCCCGCTCGCTCAGTCACCTCACTCGCTCAGTCACGTCACTTGCTCGTTCACACGCCTGCTCGGTCACCACGCCTGCTCGGTCACCTCAGGGCGGCGGCCGTCGCCCGCATGTGGCGTATCAGCCCGCTACGTATCGCCTCGAGCCGCTCGACGTCCGCGCCCGGCAGACACGCGAGGTCGCGCACCCCCAGCTCGGTCTCGGCAACGGTCTCCCAGGGCCGACCGTCCACCAGCTCGGCCACAACGGCCTCGGCGCCCGCCCAATCGCGCAGGGCACAGCGACTGACGACTGCTGCAGCTGCCGCTGCCGCTGCCACACCCGCCCCCATCACATGGTTGCCGTCGCCCCCGCCGCTCCCGTCGCTGCCGGCGTTCCCGTCGCTGCCGTGAGTGCCGTGGTTACGGTGACTACCGTCGCCGTCGACCCCGCCCGGCATACCCGCTATGACCGATGCCTCCCCCATCCCTTCGGCTCGCAGCAGCGCCTCCCAGGCATCCACGGTCCTCGCGTCCACGCCGCTGACCGTGCCCGCAAGCAGCGCTGCCTCGTACCGGACGAGCAGGCCGGCGACCGGTCCGCCGCAGCCGGCGCCCATAGCTCCCCGCGCCGCCTCGACCGCCCCCTGCGCCGCGTCGAGTTGACCGGCCCTGCGCAGGCAGCCCGCCTTGAGGGCCAGGAGGGTGGCGGACGGCCCGGCGTCGGCGAGGGCGCGGTCGAAGTCGGCCAGGGCGCGGGAGTCGTCGCCCCGCAGGCGGTGGGCTCTGCCGCGTTGGACGAAGGTGGGGCCGGGGGCCGCGCCGAGTTCGATGGCCCGGTCGAAGTCCGTCAGCGCTTCGGTGAGTCGGCCCGTGAGCAGATTGATCTTCCCTCGGGTCGCCAGGGCCCGGTGGGAGTCCGGGGTGAGGCGAAGAGCGGCGGAGAGTTCGGAACGGGCCTCCTCGGCGCGGCCCAGAGTCCACAGCACCATGCCCCGTTGCTCGCGGGTAGGGGCGTATGCGGGGTCCAGGGCGATCGAACGGTCAAGGTCCGCGAGGGCCTGTTCGTGGCGGCCCAGGTGGCCGGCCACCTCACCGCGGAGTCCCCACACCCGGGCGTCGTCCCCGTCGAGCTCCAGGGAGCGGTCGAGAGCCGCCAGTGCCTCCTCATAGCGGCCCAGGGCGCGCAGTGTGGCTCCCCGGGCCATGTGGGCCCAGGCGTATGCGGGGTCGATGGCAAGGGCTCGGTCCACGGCTTCGAGCGCCTGCTCCTCACACTGCATGTCCAGGTACGTGTTGCAGTGCTCGGCCCATACCCAGGGGTCGGCCGGCTGGAGTTCGGCCGCGCGCCCGAGGGCGGCAAGGGCTTCCTCGTAGCGGCCCATGACGCGCAGGGTGATGCCTCGGCGGGCGTAGGCCCATACATAGGTGGGATTGACGGCCAGCGCCCGGTCGAACTCCGCCAGGGCCAGGTCGTACTGCCCCATGTCACGGTAGGTCGCGCCCCGTTCGGCCATCGCCCAGGCGTACTTCGCGTTGATCTCGATGGCGCGCTCCAGGCCCGCCAGGGCTTCCTCGTGGCAACCGAGGCGGCGGAGGCAGACGGCGCGGCTGGCGATGGTGAAGGCATGCCGGGGCTGAAGGGCCAGGGCCCGGTCGAATTCGGTCATGGCCTGCTCGAAGCGGCCCAGGAGACGGTAGGCCTCGCCGAGTTGGGACGCGGCCTCCACCGAATCGGGGTTGATCTCCAGGGCGCGGATGTAGTCCTCGGCGGCGCGCTCGAAGCTGCGCATATAGCGATGCGTCAGACCGCGGCCGAGCAGCGCAGGGGCGTTCCGCGGCTCCAGCTCCAGGCAGCGGTCGAAGTCGGCGAACGCCTGCGGCCAGGCTTCGGCCTTACGGTGCTCACGGCCGCGGATGCGGTGGATGCGGGCCTGCTGAGCCACGTCCAGACCGGGGCGGGCGAGCAGTGCGGTGAGGACCTCGATCAGGCCACCGCCGTCCTCGGTGAGCGCGCCGGTCAGCCGGTCGCCCCAGTCGCTGACCTCGCGGGCGCCCCCGTCCTCGCCGGCCTGGCGGATGGCCTCCACCACTCTGCGTACCGCAGGCCATTCGTTTTCAGCGGCGTCCAGGACGTCGGCCAGAGCCTGGGAGAGGGATGGCTGAGGGTCTGCGCAGAGGGAGTGGTAGGTCTCCCGAAGCCGGTACTCCAGCCGGCGTTCGTCGGTCCAGGACTCCGCCGGGTGCGCGTCGGTCGCGCATTCCGTACGGCGGCGCCGGGCGGCCTCGGCGAGGTGGCGGTGCCGGGCCGTCCACGTCTGCGGTGATCTACGCCGCTGGAGGCGCAGCATCGCCGTACGCACCACCTCGTGGTACTGCCATCGCCCGGCCCGGTCGGCGACGAACGGCAGTCCGCACAGCCAGCCGAACTGTTCGGCGGCGGCCGCATCCACCGCGGCCCGGAAGATGTCCTCGTCCAGATGGCGTGGCAGGGCCGCCGCCAGTGCCGCCTCACGGCGGACCGGGTCCGTCTCCCACTTCAGGAAGCGCTCGACGGCCGTGTCGCTGGGGTCGTCGACGGCCTCGGCTGCGCGCGGGCGGTTCTCGGCGAGGGTGGAGACCAGCACCGGCAGGCCGCCGGACAGCCGCAGGATCACCTCGACGATGCGCTCGTCGGCGATGTCCCTGGTCGCGAGGAACTGCCGCGCCTCGGCCTCGGTGAAGGCGTCCAGCGGCAGGTCCGCCACGCAGTCGAGGTAGTCGGCCCAGCAGCGGCGGTCCAGCGCGGTCTGGCCGGCAAGGGTCACCACCACGTTGGGAGCCAGCGGGCCGTATCTGTCGCTGACCAGGACGTCGCGCAGCCAGATGTCCAGCAGCGGCCCGGTCCGCTCGTAGGTGTCGAAGAAGAGGCACAGTGAGGGCACCTCGTCGGCGACGGCGCTCACTTCACGGACGAAGACCGGGGTCAGCGCCTCCACCGGCGCCATCACCAGCTGGACGTCATCGTGGTTGCGCAGCCGGGCGCTGAGCAGACCGCGCAGCCGGTCCGCGCCGCGTGCCACCTGGCGGGGGTCGAGTGCTCCGGTGACGGCGCCGACGCCTGGCACCAACCCGAGGCCGGCGAGCCCGGCCTGGGCCACGATCATGCTGCCGGGCGAGGGGGCGGCCCCCTGGGGATCGCCCGTGTCCGCAGGGTCGGACGGGCCCTCCGCGGCGACCGCCGCCGCCTCGACCTCGTGCCGCCGCTCTCGGTACGTGGCGAGCAGCTTGTCGAAGACCTTCAAAGGGCGTCCCTGGGCAGCCAGTTGAGCGCTGATGCCGGCCATCGCTTCGGGGGTGCCGTGCACCGCCTCGTCGACGTACGCGATCGGCGCGCTGTGCTCGCGTGCGGTGTCCTCGAACTGCCGGATCAGGGACGTCTTGCCGACGCCCGCCTGGCCGTGCACATGGAACAGGAACTGATGCGCCGGATCCTCCGCGGCCCGCGCGAAGTTGTCACGGAAGGCCGCGATTTCGCCCCGCCGCCCGACGAATCCCTCCCGGCGACGCAGCCGGATCAACTCCTGCCGCGACAGTCTGCGCCCCACCGCCTACACCCCCTCCGCGTGCTCTTGCTGCCCTGCTCCCGCAGATTAGCCTTCGGCGGAGTCGAGGATCTGGGCCTGTGGATAACTCCGGATAACTCGTCGGCCAGGCCAGGTCATCGAGTTACGGCGCACGATGCGGGGCTTGCTGCGTGCCTGCCTGCGGCCTGCGTGTCTGCGGGCCGTCTGCCTACGGGCTGCGGCCGCGTGCCTGCTTGCGGCCGACGTGTCTGCGACTGCGTGTCTGCGGGTTGCGTGTCTGGGCTTGCGTGCAACGTGAACCGCTGGCCGGATCAGCGAGGGACCCGAATCGTGCACACGCACTGCCACGTGTGGTGTCCGCCGCCGCCCACTGAGCTAACCTCCCCTTCCCCGCCGCCCACCCCCTGTTGTTGTTTTTCCCCGCCGCCCACCCCCCTTCGGGGGGTGGGCGGGTGTAGTGGGGAACCTGCCCCCTTCGCGAGGGGTGGGC
>NZ_QUAC01000217.1:0-6798 GCF_003389455.1 Streptomyces inhibens
GGCGGGTGGTGCCGGTGACGGCGCCGCCCGCCCCGCCCATGGGTACGACGAAGGCCCGCCTCCGGGAGACCGGAGGCGGGCCTTCGTCGTATGCGGGTCGTTCTGCGCCCGGGGCTGCTACGCCGCCGGCACGAACGGCTGGAACTCGGCGGCCAGCTCCTCGTGCACCCGCGCCTTGAGGACCGTGCCCTCGGCGGTGTGCTCCTCGGAGATGACCTCGCCCTCGGCGTGCGCCCGCGAGACCAGGGCGCCCTGGGTGTAGGGCACGAGGACCTCGATCTCGACCTGCGGCCGGGGAAGTTCCTCGTCGAGCAGGGCCAGCAGCTCCGCCATGCCCTGGCCCGTACGGGCCGAGACCGCGATGGAGTGCTTCTCCTGGCGCAGCAGGCGCTGCAGCACCAGCGGATCGGCCGCGTCGGCCTTGTTGACGACCACGATCTCGGGCACGTTCGTCGCGCCCACATCGCGGATCACCTCGCGTACGGCGGCCAGCTGCTCCTCCGGCACCGGATGCGAGCCGTCGACCACATGCAGGATGAGATCGGACTCGCCGACCTCCTCCATCGTGGAGCGGAACGCCTCGACGAGGTGGTGCGGCAGGTGCCGGACGAAGCCGACGGTGTCAGCGAGGGTGTAGAGCCGCCCGCTGGGCGTCTCGGCCCGCCGGACGGTCGGGTCCAGGGTGGCGAACAGGGCGTTCTCCACCAGCACGCCGGCGCCGGTGAGGCGGTTGAGCAGGGAGGACTTGCCGGCGTTGGTGTAGCCGGCGATGGCGACCGAGGGGACCTTGTTGCGCCGGCGTTCCTGGCGCTTGATGTCCCGGCCGGTCTTCATCTCCGCGATCTCCCGGCGCATCTTCGCCATGCGCTCGCGGATCCGCCGCCGGTCCGTCTCGATCTTGGTCTCACCGGGGCCACGGGTGGCCATACCGCCGCCCGCGGAACCGGAGCCACCGCCACCCATCTGCCGGGACAGCGACTGACCCCAGCCACGGAGCCTGGGGAGCATGTACTGCATCTGCGCCAGGGAGACCTGCGCCTTGCCCTCCCGGGACTTGGCGTGCTGGGCGAAGATGTCGAGGATCAGCGCGGTCCGGTCGACCACCTTGACCTTGACGACATCCTCGAGATGGATCAGCTGGCCCGGGGAGAGCTCACCGTCGCACACCACGGTGTCCGCCCCGGATTCGAGCACGATGTCGCGCAGCTCCAGTGCCTTGCCCGAGCCGATGTACGTGGCCGGGTCCGGCTTGTCGCGGCGCTGGATGACGCCGTCGAGCACGAGGGCGCCGGCGGTCTCCGCCAGCGCGGCGAGCTCGGCGAGCGAATTCTCCGCGTCGTTCACCGTCCCCGTGGTCCATACGCCGACGAGCACCACCCGCTCCAGCCGGAGCTGCCGGTACTCGACCTCGGTGATGTCCTCGAGCTCGGTGGACAGGCCCGCCACGCGGCGCAGCGCCGCACGAGCCGAGCGGTCGTACTGGTCGCCGTCACGCTCCCCGTCGATCTCGTGGCTCCAGGCGACGTCCTCTTCCATCAGGGCGTCGGCCCGAAGGCTCTCGGGGAGGCGCTGCCGGTCCTGCGGAAGGGAAGAAGAGGAGGTCATTTGATCCTTTGCGTCGTTGGGAAGCCCTCAGGGGGGCCGGGTGGTCCCACCAGGACTGTCGTGCCGTTGTCGATGATGTCAACGTCCGAGCCGGCCCGGAGATTCCCGGGCCCGTCGGCGTCGACCTGTTGATGGTCCCACGGCCGCGGAGGGCCGTCACGCGGGTTTTCCGGGGTTTTTGGCCGCGCCCGCGGGCCGCCACTCCGGGCGCCCCGGCATCGGCGGTGTCCGGGCTCCGTAGAGCCACTCCTGGAAGAAGCCGGCGAGGTTCTGGCCGGCGACCTGGGAGGACAGCGCGATGAAGTCGGCGGTGTCGGCCACGCCGTCATGGTGCCGAGCCACCCATTCGCGTTCGAGGCGGTCGAAGGCGGTGGGGCCGATCTTCTGCCGCAGGGCGTACAGGACCAGTGCGCTGCCGTCATAGACGATCGGGCGGAAGATGCTGATCTTCTGGCCGGGGCTGGGTGCCTTGGGCACGGCGGGCGGCCCGCCCTCGGCGCGCCAGCCGTCCGACTGCTGGTACGCCCGGTGCATACGGTCCTCAAGGGAGGCTCGGCCGTCGCCCTTCTCCTGGGCGTAGAGGGCCTCGTACCAGGTGGCATGGGCCTCGTTGAGCCAGACGTCGGACCAGCGGCGCGGGCTGACGCTGTCGCCGAACCACTGGTGGGACAGCTCGTGCACCATCACCGACTCGACGTACCAGTCGGGCAGGTGATCGGCGCTGAACAGGGCTTTTTCGAAGAGCGACAGGGTCTGGGTCTCCAGCTCGAAGCCGGTCCTGGCGTTGGCGATCAGCACCCCGTACGTCTCGAAGGGGTAGGGGCCGACCTTCTGCTCCATCCAGGCCAGGTGGTCGGGGGTTTTGGCGAGCCAGCGCGCGAGGACGGAGCGGTCCGCGGTCGGTACGACATCGCGGATCGGCAGACCGTGCGGCCCGTAGCGCAGCAGCACGCTGGACTTCCCGATGGAGACCTGCGCCAGCTCGGTGGCCATGGGGTGGGCGGTGCGGTAGGTCCAGGTGCGGCCCGCTGCGCGGGTGGCGGCGCCCAGGGGCAGTCCGTTGGCGACGGCGGTCAGCTCCTGGGGCGCGGTGATGTGGAAGGTGAAGAGCGCCTTGTCGGAGGGGTGGTCGTTGCAGGGGAAGACGCGGTGCGCGGCGTCCGCCTGGTTGGCCATCGCCAGCCCGTCGGAGGTGCGGATCCAGCCGCCGTCACCCTTGCCGCCGGGGTCGCTGGTGTGCTCGACGGAGATCTTCAGCTCCTGCCCCCGGGAGATGTGGAAGGCCGGGGTGAGCACCAGGTCCTCGCCGTGCTGCTCGTGCCGCGCGGGCAGGCCGCCGACCCGTACGGAGCGCACGGTGCCGCGGGCGAAGTCGAGATTCAGGTGGTCGAGCTCGGTGGTGGCCCGGGCGGTGATCTCGGTGGTGGCGTTCAGCGGCTGGTCGTTGTGGCCGGAGTAGTCCAGCGTGACGTCGTAGGACATGACGTCGTAGCCGGTGTTGCCGAGCGTGGGGAAGAGTCGGTCACCGAGGCCCTGCGGCCCTACGGCCGGCGGCTCTGCCATGCCGAGGGTGGCGATGGCGGCCAGCCCGAGGGCGGCCGCCTTGCGGCCGGACCACCGGATCCGGCCGCTCGGGCCACGGGGCAGGACACGGTCGGGGACGGGACCGTCGGGGTCGCGGGACGGGCGGCGCAAGGGAAGGGACATGCACTACGGCTACCAACGCGGCCGCCTCACCCGTGGGCGAGCCGGAAAACGGCACCCGAACGGGCGGCGGATCGTGCGTCCGTCTCAGGCCCTGTCCGAGGGTCCGGGCCGACGGTCCGTCAGCAGACCGGCGGTACCGCTGTTCAGGGGCGCAGCGCCGCGGCCTGGCGGGCCCGGCCGGCCCGCAACACGTCGAAGACGCCGGGCACTTGGCGCATGGCGCGCATCAGGGACGGCAGCCCTGAGGCGTTCGGCAGATGCAGCGTGTAGGTGTGGCGGACCCGCTGTTCGTGCGGGGGTTCGACGGCGGCCGACACCACGGCGGCGCCCTGGGAGGCGATCGCTTCGGTGAGGTCGGCCAGGAGATGCGGGCGGCTGAAGGCCTCGGCCAGGAGGGTGACCCGGCAGCCGTGACCGCCCTGGCCGGCGCCCCGCCAGCGCACCCCGACGGGCTGCCGGCCGGTGGCCGCCATCCGCGCCACCACGGGGCACAGGGCGCGGTGCACGGTGACCGTGCCGCCCCGTACGGCGAATCCGGTGACGGTGTCCGGCGGCACCGGGGTACAACAGCCGGCCAGCCGGACCGCGGCGCCGGGCAGATCCGCCACCGCGAGGACCGAGCCGGGGGTGACCGAGCCCGCTCCGGAGCGGTGGTGATCGGCCGTGGGGCGGCCCGTAAGGGGCGTCTCGGCGGGCGTCTCACCGGGGCTTGCCGGGCGGGCGCCGGGCTCCCGTGGTCCGGCCAGCCACCGGGCGATGGCGAGCCGGGCGGCGGGTGTACGGGCGTGGTCGAGCCATTCGGGCGAGGGACCGGCCGCGGAGTCCGGGGCCATCAGCAGCTGCAGGCTGTCGCCGTCGTGCAGGACTGTGGCGAGCGTGGCGAGCCGGCCGTTGACCCGGGCGCCGATGCAGCAGTGCGCCGCCTCGCCGTGCCGTTCGTAGGCCGCGTCGACGCAACTCGCCCCGGCTGGCAGGCCGATGGCGCCCCCCGCGGCGGCGGACGGGCCGCCCGTGCCGTCCGAGGGGGCGTCGGCGCAGAAGACGGTGATCTCCCGGTCCTGGGCGAGGTCGTCGCGCAGCGAGGTCCAGAACGTGTCCGGGTCGGGGGTGGTGCGCTGCCACTCCAGCAGCCGGGAGAGCCATCCGGGGCGGGTCGGGTCGGCCCGCTCGCCCTCGGGGGCGTCCGCGCCGTCCGTGGGGGCGTACGGGTTGCCCAGCGCGATCACCCCGGCCTCGGCGACCCGGTGCATCTGGTGCGTACGGATCAGGGTCTCGGCGATCTCCCCGGACGGGCCGGCGACGGCGGTGTGCAGCGACTGGTAGAGGTTGAACTTGGGGGCCGCGATGAAGTCCTTGAACTCGGAGATCACCGGTGTGAAGCAGGTGTGCAGCTCACCGAGGACGGCGTAGCAGTCGGCGTCCTCCGTCACCAGCACCAGCAGCCGCCCCAGGTCCGCGCCGGTCAGCTCGCGGCGCGCCAGGCGCACGCGGTGCACGGAGACGAAGTGCCGGGGCCGGACGAGGACTTCGGCGTCGATGCCGGCCTCGTCCAGGACCGTACGCACCCGCTGGGCGATCGCGGCGAGCGGATCGGGCCGGGCGGCGTACTCCATGACCAGGCTCCGGGTGGTGGCGTACTCCTCCGGATGCAGGATCGCGAAGACCAGGTCCTCCAGCTCGGCCTTGAGCGCCTGGACGCCGAGGCGTTCGGCGAGCGGGATCAGCACATCGCGGGTCACCTTGGCGATCCGGGCCTGCTTCTCGGGGCGCATCACCCCGAGGGTGCGCATGTTGTGCAGCCGGTCGGCGAGCTTGATGGACATCACCCGGACGTCGTTGCCGGTGGCCACCAGCATCTTGCGGAAGGTCTCGGGCTCGGCGGCCGCGCCGTAGTCGACCTTCTCCAGCTTGGTGACGCCGTCGACGAGATAGCAGACCTCCGCGCCGAACAGGTCCCGGACCTGATCGAGCGTCACTTCCGTGTCCTCGACGGTGTCGTGGAGCAGGGAGGCGGTCAAGGTCGTGGTCTCCGCGCCGAGTTCGGCGAGGATGAGGGTCACCGCGAGCGGGTGGGTGATGTACGGTTCACCGCTTTTTCGCAGTTGGCCGCGGTGCGAGGACTCGGCGAGCAGATAGGCCTTGGCGAGGGTGTCCAGGTCGGCGTCCGGGTGGTGGCCGCGGTGCACCTTGGCGACGTGTTCGAGGGCGTGCGGGAGGCCGTCGCGCGGGGCCGGGCCGAGGAGTGCGGCGCGCCCGATGCGGCGCAGCCCTCTGAGTTCCAGTCGGCGGCGGCCGCGCTTGCGGCCCGCTGCTCCAGGGTTACCAGGGTTAGTGGCCTCTGCGCTCATGGGCACCTCCGGCAGCGTCGACCGGCGGTGGGACGCGTCAGTTCGGACGTCCGGGCCGGTGCTTGATGCTATCGAGCCCATCACGCAGCGCTGTCCGCCTCTCGCTCAGAGTGATACGGATCACCCGTTCGAGCGAATCTTTTGGCCGGAACCGTTTCGCCCGGCCCGCACCGGGCCGGGTCCGCGGCGGGCCCCGTCAGGCGAGCGCGGCGGTCAGCCAGGCGGGGTCGAAGGTGCCTTCGGCGACGATCTCAGCCGGGCCGGTCATCTCGACCGTGCCGTCGGGCAGCTCGGTGATCGTCAGGCTGCCGCCGAGCACATCGACCCGGTACGTGACGGGCGCGCCGGTCTCGGCCGGGTCCAGGCCGTCCCTGCGGGCGGCGGCGACGGCGACCGCGCAGGCGCCGGTCCCGCACGAGCGGGTCTCGCCCGAGCCGCGCTCATGGACCCGCATCGCCACATGGCGCGGGCCGCGGTCGACGACGAACTCGATGTTCACGCCGTCGGGATAAACCGACGCCGGGCCGAACGGCGGTACGGCCAGCAGGTCACCGGCGTGGGCCAGATCCTCGACGAACGCGACGGCGTGCGGATTGCCCATGTTCACATTGCGGGCCGGCCAGCTGCGGCCGTCGAGCGTGACGACGACGCTCTCCTCGGGGAGTTCGGCGCGGCCCATGGAGACCGTGACATCGCCGGTCTTGGCGAGGTGCACACGGCGCACTCCGGCGCGGGTGGCGATGGCGAGATCGCCGGCCTCGACCAGGCCGGCGTGCAGCAGATAGCGCGCGAAGACCCGGGTGCCGTTGCCGCACATCTCGGCGATCGAGCCGTCGCCGTTGCGGTAGTCCATGAACCACTCGGCCTCGTCGGCCTGGGCGCGCGCCTCGGGGTGCGCGGCGGAGCGTACGACGCGCAGCAGGCCGTCGCCGCCGAGGCCGGCCCGCCGGTCGCAGATCCTCGCGACGGCGGTCGCGGGCAGATCGAGCCGGCCGTCCGGGTCGGGGACGATCACAAAGTCGTTCTCGGTGCCGTGGCCCTTGAGGAAGGCGTGGCGCTGCGTGCTGGTCACCCTTGCATCGTACGGGGAGGCGGGGGTGGTGGTGGAACCGGCCGTGTGGGGGGCTGGGGGCGGTAC
>NZ_QUAC01000217.1:6866-33076 GCF_003389455.1 Streptomyces inhibens
GCCGTGCCGAGCCTTGGAGCCGTACGGGGGGCCGTGCCGAGCCTTGGGGCCGTACGGAGAGCCCTGAGGGAAACGGGGCCCCCGGGGGAAAACGCACTCATACACCCGCCCACCCCCCGAAGGGGGGTGGGCGGCGGGGAAAAAGGCGGGAGGTGAGGAAAGAGGCAGGAGGAGGAAAGAGGCGGGAGGCAGGAGGCAGGAGGCGCGGAAAACAGGCGCTCAGCGCAGCCGCGCCACGCGCCAGATGGCCAGCGACGCGGGGATCGCCACCAGGACCGCGTAGATCAGCACCACGCGCCAGTTGGCGCGGCGCCCGGAGCCGCGTACGGGGAGACCGGGCCAGGTGTGGCCGACGCGGCGGGCGGCCATCATGCCCCAGCCGGCGGCGCAGCAGCACAGCAGCAGGCCGAGCATCGCGATCACCGCGCCGCCGTCGCCACCGAATTCGAAGGCGAGGGGGAAGGCGAACATCAGCGAGCCGACGGCGGCGAGCCCGACGATCGGCGCGAGCTGCCACAGGCGCAGCCGGCGCGGCGGACGCAGTTCCCGGAAGGACTCGCCGCCCTCGCCGGGCCCGTCGGTCCCGGCGTCCGGGCCGTCTGAGTCGTCCAGGGTGTCCGGGTCGGTGAGCGGGTCGCCGCCGATGCCGCCGGCGCCGGACAGACCGTCCTGGGCGTCCGGGCCGTCGTCGGTCAGCGATGCCGTGTCCGCGTCGCTGTCCGGTTGCTGCGCTCTGTTGCGAGGGCCGGCCTCCATTGCCACGCGCCCTCCCCACTCCAGACTGCACGCCTCGATCGAAGGTCGATGATGACACGCCCTCAGGGGCCCGGATGACGGCCGGAGCGTCCCGATGCCATGACGTGATCAGGCTGTGACCGGTCGTTCGAGCAACGCCAGCGCCTGCCTGGGAAGTTCCGCCCGCTGGTCGGCGGCGCCGCTGAGCCAGTGGACCCGCGGGTCCCGGCGGAACCACGAGTCCTGACGGCGCGCGAAGCGCTTGGTGGCGCGCACCGTCTCGTCGCGCGCCTCCTGTTCGGTGCACTCCCCCGCCAGCTGGGCGAGCACCTGCTGATAGCCGAGCGCCCGGGAGGCCGTACGGCCCTCGCGCAGCCCCTCGCCCTCCAGGCGGCGCACCTCGTCGACCAGGCCGGCCTCCCACATACGGTCGACGCGCCGTGCGATCCGCTCGTCGAGCTCGGGGCGCTCGACATCGACACCGATCTGAAGGGTGTCGTAGACCGCTTCATGGCCGGGGAGGTTGGCGGTGAAGGGGCGGCCGGTGATCTCGATGACCTCCAGGGCGCGCACGATGCGGCGGCCGTTGCTCGCCAGGATCGCGCGGCCGGCCTCGGGGTCGGCGGCGGCCAGCCGGGCGTGCAGGGCGCCGCTGCCCTGTTCGGCCAGTTCGGCCTCCAGGCGGGCGCGCACGTCGGGGTCGGTGCCGGGGAATTCGAGGGCGTCGATGGCACCGCGTACGTACAGGCCGGAGCCGCCGACGAGGACCGGGGTGCGGCCCTCGGCGAGCAGCCGGTCGATCTCGGCGCGGGCCAGCCGCTGGTACTCGGCGACGCTGGCGGCGCGGGTCACGTCCCAGATGTCCAGGAGGCGGTGCGGGACGCCCTGCTGCTCCTCGGGCGTGAGTTTGGCGGTGCCGATGTCCATGCCGCGGTAGAGCTGCATGGAGTCGGCGTTGATGACCTCGCCGCCTACGTGTTGGGCGAGCGCGACGCCCAGATCGGACTTTCCGGCCGCGGTGGGGCCGACGACGGCGATGACCCGCGGAGCGGGGACGGCGGTGTTCACCCCGTCAGTCTCGCAAACATCACGCCCCCATCTCGAACGAGCGACGTGACGGGCTACCGATGACGTCGTTGCCTGTTGCGAGGTCCCGAGAGCCGGTTGCAGTACCGGCGCCCGTGGGTGGCGCAACGGTCCGCTCCGGGCGGCACGGGGTTTCGCCCACATGAAGAGCGTAGGAGCAGTTATGGGCGTGTTTTCGCGGTTTCGTCGCCGTAAGGCCGAAGCGTCGACGGAGGAGAGTGCCGCTGCGGCGGTGACGGCCGAGTCGGAGACGGCGGAACCGGCGGAGGCGGCCGCTTCGGCGGACGCCAAGGGGGCCGAGGGGGCCGAGGAGGCCGAGGAGGCCGAGGGCGCCAAGGACGTCCAGGACACCGTCGAAGACGGCGAGCCCTCGGCGGATGCCGCGGAGGCCGTGGCGGAAGCGGGGGATGCGGCGGCTCCGGAGGCGTCCGACGACGCGGAGGGGACGACGGCCGCCGATGGCGAGCCGCGCGCGGAGAAGGCCGCCGAGAGCGCCGAGAGCGCCGGGATTCCCCGGCAGCAGTCGGCGGAGGCCGCGGCGGACAGCGAGTCCGGCGAGGGTGCGCGGAAGTAGTCCGGCGCGCACAAAACGGGCAGGCGTAGCGGCCGCGGGGTGACTCACCTCGCGGCCGCTGCCGTGCGAGGGCCATGGCACCCGCCCGTCATGGCGGCGATGCACTCGTCGCTCGTCGCCCCGGCACGGGCCTCCGCGGCGGCTTCCCGACGGCCGCCTACGACCAGGCCGCCACGAAGTAGCCCACGCCGTACGGGGCCTCCTCGCGCAGCAGCCGGCCGCTCAGGCCCGCGCCCTCGGCCGCGCCCGCCAGGACCTGCCAGCAGGCCCGCCCGGACGCCTGGAGGTCGAAGGCCAGCTCCTCGTCGAGCGCGGTCAGCGCGGCGAGGTCGGCGGCTCCCAGGGCGCTTGCCGCGGCGGCGTCGAAGGCCTCGGCCCGCTCGTCGAAGTAGCCGGGCGCCTTCACCGTCCGGCAGGCGCTTCCGTCGCCCATCACCAGCAGCGCCACCCGGGGCGCGGACACGGCGATCTCCCGGCCCACCGGCAGACAGCGGTCACGCGGCAGCGGCTCCCCCACGCCCAGCCCCTCCACGGGGGCGTCGGCCCAGTCCGCACGGGACAGCAGCCACGCGCCGACGGCCAGCGACGGCGGAAGCTGCCGCTCGCGCACGGCCTCCGCGGCGCCCAGCGACACCTCCAGGTCCACCCCGAAGCCGTGGAAGGAGCCGACGGCGCCCTGCGGGTGCGGGCCCCGGCCGGCCTGATCGGCGGGGCCGAGGACGACCAGCCGGTCGGGACGGGCCGCGGCGAGCACGCCGACCGCGTCCAGGCAGGAGGCGCGCAGCGCGTCCAGCTCGGGCGCGGCGCCGGCGGCCACCTCCGGGACGAGCAGCGGCGGGCAGGGGCAGATGGCGGCGGCTACGAGCATGCGACGCAGCGTAACGCCCCCGGTGCGGAGCCGGTCTCCCTGCCCTGGTGTCGCCCCTGGCGCGCCTGGTGTCGTACCTGGCGCGCGGCCGGGTCAGTCGCAGCCGCAGCCCGCTGCGGGCGCGGGGCCGGGCGCCGGGGCACCGATGGTGGGCAGGCCCAGCAGCACTCCCTTGGGCTTCTCCGCCGGGGCGGCGTTGCGCTTCTCCCAGGCGTCGCCGGCGCGCGTACGGCGCACCGCCTTGGTCGGACCCTCCGCCAGGAGGTGGTGCGGAGCGGCGTACGTCACCTCGACGGTCACCACATCGCCGGGGCGGACCGGCTCCTCGGGGCGGGTGAAGTGCACAAGGCGGTTGTCGGGGGCCCGGCCGGACAGACGGTGGGTCGCGTCGTCCTTGCGGCCCTCGCCCTCGGCGACCAGCACCTCGATCGTGCGGCCGACCTGCTTCTTGTTCTCCTCCCAGGAGATCTCCTCCTGGAGGGCGACCAGGCGCTCGTAGCGCTTCTGGACGACGGCCTTGGGGATCTGGTCCTCCATGTCGGCCGCCGGGGTGCCGGGGCGCTTGGAGTACTGGAAGGTGAAGGCCTGGGCGAAGCGGGACTCGCGGACCGTGTGCAGGGTCTGCTCGAAGTCCTCCTCGGTCTCACCCGGGAAGCCGACGATGATGTCCGTGGAGATGGCGGCGTCCGGCATCGCGGCGCGCACCTTCTCGATGATGCCGAGGAAGCGCTCCTGGCGGTACGAGCGGCGCATCGCCTTCAGGACGCGGTCGGAACCGGACTGCAGCGGCATGTGCAGCTGCGGCATGACGTTCGGCGTCTCGGCCATGGCGGCGATCACGTCGTCGGTGAAGTCGCGGGGGTGCGGGGAGGTGAAGCGGACCCGCTCCAGGCCCTCGATCTGCCCGCAGGCGCGCAGCAGCTTGCTGAACGCCTCGCGGTCGCCGATGTCGGACCCGTAGGCGTTGACGTTCTGGCCGAGCAGGGTGATCTCGCTGACGCCCTCGGCGACCAGCGCCTCGACCTCGGCGAGGATGTCGCCGGGCCGGCGGTCCTTCTCCTTGCCGCGCAGCGCGGGCACGATACAGAACGTACAGGTGTTGTTACAGCCCACGGAGATGGAGACCCAGGCCGCGTACGCGCTCTCGCGCCGGGTCGGCAGGGTCGAGGGGAACGCCTCCAGCGACTCGGCGATCTCGACCTGCGCCTCCTCCAGGACGCGGGCGCGCTCCAGGAGTACGGGCAGCTTGCCGATGTTGTGCGTCCCGAACACCACATCGACCCAGGGGGCCTTCTTGACGATGGTGTCCCGGTCCTTCTGCGCGAGACAGCCGCCCACGGCGATCTGCATGCCGGGGCGCGCGGCCTTCTTCGGCGCGAGCTGCCCGAGGTTGCCGTAGAGCCGGTTGTCGGCGTTCTCCCGCACCGCGCAGGTGTTGAACACGACGACATCGGCCCCGTCGGCGTCCTTGGGCGCGGGCACGTATCCGGCGTCCTCCAGCAGGCCCGACAAGCGCTCGGAGTCGTGGACGTTCATCTGACACCCGTAGGTGCGCACCTCGTACGTTTTCACACTGTCCACTGCCTGGCTCCGGTCGCTGCTGGTCATGCGACAAGGGTAGGCGGTGCTCGGAGTGGCACCGCCCGGTGCGCCGGGCGGACCGCGGCGGCAAGGTCGCCTACCTGGACAAGACCCAGCAGGGCTACGTCCTCAAGGTCCGCGAGGCATCGTCCGGGTAAGAGGTCATCTCCGCGGCCTTTTTCCCGGCCGACGCCTCCGGAGAGGGCGTCGCCCCGTCCGGCAGTGGCGACGTCGAGATGTCGGTGACCGGCTCCCTGAACCTCCAGGTGTTCCCCGGGGCAGGCGGCCTGCTCGTCTCGACGTACGGAAACGCCGACCTGGTGGCGCCTGACGGCAAGCTCACCAAGGGCATCTCGAAGGTGAAGCTCGGCGGGCAGTCGGCCGACGTGGACGACGCGATGACCGTTCCCGGACCGAACGGCTGGTGAGCAACGGCGACCGGGAAGGCGAGAGCGCCGAGGGCGGCGGTTTCGGCGTCGACGGCGGCCGGCACAGCAAGCAGCCACGACGGGCGTCGCCAAGCCGCTCCCGGAGACGACCGAAAACCCGTACGCCATTGCCGTCGGCGCAGGCGTGTTCCTCACCTACGCCGGCCAGGACAGCGCACACATGGTCGTCCTCAGCTCCCGGAGCTGAGTGCTGCTTCATCCCGCCTTCGGCGCCGCCCGCATGCCGATGTAGCAGCACATGGTGCCGTCGGTCAGGGTGGAGAAGACCACCGGCATCCAGTCCTCGCTGAAGGAGGGGCCGGCGCCCGAGGCGGCGAAGACCGTGTCCGAGACGGGGGACAGGTTCATTTCGAGCGGCGGGGAGAAGTCCTTCATGCCGTCGACGAACTCGTACACCAGGTGGGGCGTGCCGTCGTGCTCGGTGACGGTGATGACGACGCCTTCGCGCCGGTAGGTGCCGAGGAACGGTGCCATGTCCACCGTGGGCGGCTGTGCCGCCGGCTCGAAGGCGTCCGGCATCCGCACGCCGGCCAGTTCGTCGAGGAGTTCGCGGAAGAGGGTGGCGTACAGCCGGCGGGCGCCTCCGCCGTTGGTCAGCAGGGCGATGGCCACTCCTGCTTCCGGTGTCACCCGCAGGTAGGCGTACTGGCCGATCGAGGCGCCGTCGTGGCCGAAGCCCGGGGTGCCGAACCAGTCGTACAGCGTCCAGCCCAGGCCCCAGCCGTCGGAGCTGACGGTCCACTTGTCGGGGCAGTCGACCTCGCGCCGCTGCATCGCCTCGACGGTCCCGGGGGCGAGGACGCGGGTGCCGTCCTGCGCCGTGCCGCCGTCGAGGTGCATCCGCGCGAGGCGGACCACATCGCCGGCGGAGGCGATGACCCTGCCGTACGGGCCCGCCGAGCGCGGCATGAGGTCCCACGCGGGCGCCGGGTCGGGGTCCGCTCCGGGCTCTCCCAGGTGGCCCATCGCGGCGCGGAAGCGCAGTACCTCCTCGGGCAGCGTCATGGTGTGCGTGAGGCCGAGCGGGGTGAGGAGCCGGTCCTTGAGGGCCTCGTCCCAGGTCTGGCCGGTCAGCACCTCGATGATGCGGCCGAGGACGTTGTAGCCGACGCTGCTGTAGGAGACCGCGGTGCCGGGCGGGCAGTCCAGCGCCACCCCTTGGGCGGCCTCGACATACTTGGCGAGGCAGTCGTCACCGCGACCGGTGTCATGGGTGAAGTCGCAGGTCAGACCGCCGGTGTGGCTGAGCAGCTGGCGGGTGGTGATCTTCTTGGTGGCCTCCGCGTCGGCGACGGCGAAGTCCGGCAGTACGGTCACGACCGGTGCGTCGAGGTCCAGGTCGCCGGATTCGGCCAGCTGCATCACCAGCGTGGCGGTGTAGATCTTGGCGATCGAGCCGAGCTGGAACACCGAGTCGGTCGTCGCCTCGACCCCGGTTCCGCGGTGCAGTACGCCGCTGGCCAGCTCGTGGAGGTGCCCGCCGGTGAGTACGGCCAGGGTGGCGCCCGGTACGTGGTGGGTGGCGCGCAGCTCGTCGAGCCGGGTCTGCCAGTGCGCAAGGTCGAAGGTCATCGTGCTGCTCCTCAAGTGGATTGCGTGTAAGGGGAGTTGGTGCGGTGTGCGGACGTGATCAGTCGTCGATCGACCGGTAGGCCGTGGCCCGGAAGTCCTGGGCCAGGTGCAGGCAGTCCGGGGAGTCCATCGCCGCCTGGGTCAGCGGGACTCCGGTGAGGCCCTGGGCGGGGTCTGCGTACGCCGAGGGGCCGAGGCCGCCGTCCCAGCCGAACCGGCCGACGGAGGGCAGGTCGCGGCGGCGGGCGCGGACCGCCATGCCGAAGCCGTCCCGGGTCCCGAAGCCGGCACCGCCCGCGCTGCCGAAGAAGGCGTCCTTGCCGAGCCGCCGCTCCGGCGTCAGGTGGTCCGTCGTCATCAGCTCGACCGAGGCCCGGGGCAGGATGCGCCCGCCGTCGCAGGCCCCCTTGTTCAGGAGCATCCGCTGGAAGGCGGTGTAGTCGTCGGCCGTGGAGACCAGTCCGTCGCCGCCGGACGGGAACACCTGCGGGCGGCTCCAGGTTCCGCCGGCGGCCTCGTCGTACACCGCCAGCTTTCCGGTCTGCGGATCATGGGCGTAGCTCGTCGGGAGCCGGTGGATCACCTTGCCCGGCATGCCCTGCCGGCCCCGGTTCGGGTACTTCGACATGACCCCTCCTCCGCGCCGCGTCCGCCGAGTGCGTACGCCGTGCTCTCGTTGCGCACACTGTACGCACACTGGAACAGTGTGCGCAACGGCGTACGGCGTGCCCTATCGTGGGCGGCCAAGGAAGAGGAGAGGTCGTATGTCAGCCGACAAGCAGCAGGTCCCCTCGGTGTGGACCCGTCCGCGCCGACAGCGGGAACAGCCGGCGCTGAGCCGGGAGCAGATCGTGTCCGAGGCCGTGGCCCTGCTCGACGCCGAGGGGCTGGAGGCCCTGAGCATGCGGAAGCTGGGCACCCGGATGGGCGCCGGGGCCACCTCGCTCTACCGGCATGTGGCCAACAAGGACGAGCTGATCGAACTGGTCGTGGACGAGGTCTACGGCGAGCTGGAGGTGCCGGAGGCCGAGGCTCCGGAGGGCTGGCGGGCGGCGGTCGACGCCAGCGCCCACAGCCTGCGGGCGATGGCGCTCCGGCACCCCTGGGTCGCCTCCGTGCTCGGTCAGGTCGGCCTCGCCCATCTCGGGCCGAACCTGATGCATATGTCGGACCGCATGCTCGCCCTGTTCAGGGCGGCGGGCTTCGACGGGGGCGAGGCCGATCAAGCCATGAAAACGGTCATCGCCTATGTCATCGGGACGGCGACCAGCGAGGCCGCGTATCTGTCCCTGCTCGCCCGCAGCGGCCAGGACGAGCGCGACTGGCTGGAGAGCCTGCGGCCGGCCTCCGAGCAGGCCATGCAGGACCACCCGCGGCTGCGGGAGGGGCAGGCCGCACGGCAGGGGAAGGACCCGCGCACGGTCCGCGAGGAGAACTTCGACTACGGCCTCCAGCGGGTCCTCGACGGCCTGGCGGCCCGGCTCGACCGCCGCTGACGTCGGGGGACCGGGCCCCGCCCCTCCCTTTTGCGCCGCGCTACTGGCAGGATCCCGCCCATGGTCACAGCACTCCCCCGCACCACCGGCCGCCGGACCGTCCTGACGGCGATCGCGGCACTGGTCGCCCTCGGGCCGGCGCTGTGGTGGCTGTTCTCGATGGGCGGTGCACCCTCCCCCGGTGGGCGGGTGACTTTGGCGACGGGCGTGCCGACCGGGGTGTACGCGCGCTACGGGGAGCTGCTGAAGCAGGATCTGGCCCATGACATGCCGGAGGTGGATCTCCGGCTGACGCGCAGCGAGGGGTCGATCGACAATCTGCGCCAGCTGGTGGCGGGGCGTGCGGAGTTCACCATCGCGACGGCGGACGCGGTCGCCACGTACAAGATCCGGGGCGAGCGGGGCGCGGACCGGCTGCGGGCCTGCGCGCGGCTGTACGACGACTACATGCAGCTGGTGGTGCCGAAGAAGTCCGCGGTGCGGTCCACGAAGGATCTGCGGCGGCTACGGGTGGGTGTCGGGGCCGACGGCTCCGGCGTCCAGCTGATCACCCGGCGGCTGCTGGAGGCGGCCGGGCTGGACTTCGACAAGGACATCACGCCGGTGCGGGTGGGCATCGACCGGATGCCCAAGCTGCTGGAGCGCGGCAAGCTGGACGCCTTCTTCTGGTCGGGCGGGCTGCCGACGACGGCCGTCCAGCATCTGGCGCAGCACTTCCCGGTGCGGCTGGTCCAGCTCGGGGATCTGAGCCAGGAGCTGCACCGGCAGGGCGAGCGCACCCGCTACTACCGGGCGGCCGTGATGCCCGCCGACGCCTATCCGCTGGCCCAGGACGGGGAGGCGGTGAAGACGATCGCGGTGGCGAATCTGCTGGTGACACTGGACCGGGAGGATGCCGCGCTGACCGAGGGCATCACCCGGACCGTGATCAACAGCCGGGACTGGATCGGGCGCGAGGTGCATGCCGCGCAGAAGGTGGATCTGCGGACCGCGGTGTTCACCGATCCGCTGGAGCTGCACGAGGGCGCCCGGCGCTATTACGTGTCCGTCAAGCCCTGACGGCTGCGTGGCCGTCCGGCGCCGGCGGTTGCGTGGCCGCCAGGCCCTGGGGCGGGACGGCGAACGGGTCGGGGCCCGCACCGAACTGTCCGGTGCGGGCCCCGATCGCGGGACGCGAGGTGCGTCAGGCGGGGACGATGTTCTCCGCCTGCGGGCCCTTGGGGCCCTGGGTCACGTCGAAGGTGACCTTCTGGCCCTCGAGGAGCTCACGGAAGCCCTGGGACTGGATGTTCGAGTAGTGGGCGAAGACGTCGGGGCCGCCGCCGTCCTGCTCGATGAAGCCGAAGCCCTTTTCCGAGTTGAACCACTTGACGGTGCCGGAAGCCATGTTTTTCTCCTTCATGGGGCAAGCCGAAGACCACACTGCGCGGCCTCCTTGTCGCCGAGATGATCGCCCCACACCGGAACAGGTCCGTAAACAAGGAACGCCCGGGGCATCCAGCCTCCGGGCGCGCACAAAGTTTCATGGGTACCACAACTGCAACACCGTCAACGTTAGCACAGGAGTACGGTGCCGCCGTGTGCACGCCCCGTCACGGTGCGGTACGCGGCACGGTCACGGTGACCTTCAGACCGTGCGGAGCGTGCGGCGCATAGGCGATGGTGGCGCCGCCCGCGGCGAGCAGCGCGCGGGTGATCGACAGGCCGAGGCCGGAACCGGAGATGTTCTGATGGCGGCCGCTGCGCCAGAAGCGGTCGCCGACCCGGGCCAGCTCGTCGTCGGTCAGGCCGGGGCCGCGGTCGGCGACGGTGATGTGGACGTGCTCGCCGTCCGGCGCCACGGCGACGGTCACCGGCTGGTCGGCCGGGGTGAACTTCAGGGCGTTGTCGACGACGGCGTCCAGGGCACTGGAGAGGGCGATCGGGTCGGCCCAGCCGGTGACGGCGCCCAGGCCCTCGTAGGTGAGGCGGACGCCCTTGTCGTCGGCCAGCGGGCGCCAGGAGTCGACGCGCTCGGCCGCCAGCGCCGCGACATCGGTGAGCTGGAGGTCGGCGGCGGTGTGTTCGGCCAGCGCGAGGTCGAGCAGATCGTCCAGGACGCGGGCCAGCCGTTTGCCCTCGGTACGGACCGCGGCGATCTCCTCGTTGCCCTCGGGGAGTTCGAGGGCCAGCAGCTCGATCCGCAGCAGCAGCGCGGACAGCGGGTTGCGCAGCTGGTGGGAGGCGTCGGCGACAAAGGCGCGCTGCTGTTCCAGGACGTCTTCGACGTTGTCGGCCATCTCGTTGAACGAGCGGGCCAGCCGGCGCAGTTCGGGCGGGCCGGCGGTGGCGGCGACGCGGGCGTTCATCCGGCCGGTGGCGATGTCGTGGCTGGCCGCGTCCAGGACCCGTACGGGCCGCAGCACCCAGCCGGTGAGCCGGAAGGCCGCGGCGACGGCGACGAGCATGGCCGCGCATTCGCCGGCCGCGATGAGCAGCCACCAGCGCAGGATGCGCGGACGCAGTTGTCCGGTGGGCGAGTCGGTGAAGACCACGGCGACCACATCGCCGTCGCGGATGACGGGCGAGGCGACCGGGATGCGGCCGGTGTCGTCCCAGGGCCAGATCTGGTGCGGGTCGTGGCTGCGGCGGCCGGCCAGCGCCTCGCTGAACGCCTGGGCGCCCTCACCCTCGCGGGGCACCGGCAGGCCCTGCGGTGCGGCGGCCATCGGGGTGTGGTCGCGGTAGAAGACGCCGGCGCGTATGCCGTAGAGGCCGTAGTAGCGGGCCAGTTCGGCGCGGAGGGTGGCGCGGCGCTCATCCTCTTCGGGGGTTTTGTTCTTTTCATCCGCTTCGGGGCGGGCGGTGACGAACTGGGCGAGCGAGGCGAACCGGGCGGCGTCGTCGATCCGGTCCACGACCACCCGCTGCTGCTCCACCCCGGCCGTGATGACCCCGAGCGGGATGCCGAGCGCGAGCAGCACACCGGCCATGAGGACGATGAGGAGCGGGAGGAGTCGGGTGCGCACGTGGTGGTAACGACCGTCAGGGCGCCGGGGAGGCGGGCGGCCGCGCGGCCGCCGAGGCGCCGGAGGCCGGGACGACGAGGCGGTAGCCGACGCCGCGCACCGTCTCGATCAGGGCGGGCATACGCAGTTTGGCCCGGAGTGAGGC
This sequence comes from Streptomyces inhibens, assembly GCF_003389455.1. Lineage (GTDB taxonomy): Bacteria > Actinomycetota > Actinomycetes > Streptomycetales > Streptomycetaceae > Streptomyces > Streptomyces inhibens. The sequence goes on from NZ_QUAC01000217.1 coordinate 18,381, forward strand.
GATATGCACCTCCAGGGTCCGGCCGGTGCCCTCCCAACTCGTCCGCCACACCTCGCTGATGATCTGTTCCCGGCGGAAGACCACGCCGGGGCGCTGGGCGAGCAGCGCGAGCAGGTCGAACTCCTTGCGGGTCAGCGGGACCGCGCTGCCGTCCACGGACACCTGGCGGGTGGGGAGTTCGACGGTGACCGCGCCCAGCCGCAGCCCCTCGTCGGCGGCGCTCTCCTCGGCCGGCTGCTCCCCGCCGCCGGATGCGTTGCGCCGGCTCACCGCATGGATACGGGCCAGCAGCTCCCCGGTGTCGTACGGCTTGACGACATAGTCGTCCGCGCCGAGATTGAGGCCGTGGATGCGGGAGCGCACATCGGACCGCGCGGTGACCATGATGACGGGGGTGGCACAGATCTTGCGGATCCGGCCGCACACCTCGAAGCCGTCCTGGTCGGGCAGCCCGAGATCGAGCAGCACCACCGCGAACGGTTCGGCGCTGTCGGGCAGCAGGGCCTTGAGCGCCTCCTCGCCGCTCCGCGCGTGTACGACGGCCAGGCCGTGCTTGGCGAGCACCGCGGACAGCGCCGCGGCCACATGATCGTCGTCCTCGACCAGCAGCAGTCTCATCAGCCCTCCTTCCCGGGTGCGTGTGTACAGGCCACAGGGCATCTACGGCGATAGGAGGTGTGCGCGTCAAGAGGGGGCCACCTCCCGGCCGCCATCCGTTACCCAGCCGGTACGCCCGGGGCACTTCATCACGGCACGCGGCCCCCGGTACCCGGCTTCACGCAGAGTTCTCCTCTGCGACCGGATCGTTATGCTCAAGTTCCCCTCAGATGTAATGACGCTGGTCGCGGGGCGTCACTAGGGTCCTCCCCAACCGAGGAGGACGGAGCTACACGCCGATGAGCGAAGTATCGGTGACCAAGAACGCCGAGGGTCCCGCGGCGGCAGGGGACCAGCTGGTCGTGCTGGACAACGTGAACAAGCACTTCGGCGCGCTGCACGTGCTCCAGGACATCGACCTGACGATCGCCCGTGGCGAGGTCGTCGTCGTGATCGGGCCCTCGGGCTCGGGCAAGTCGACGCTCTGCCGCACGATCAACCGCCTGGAGACCATCGACTCCGGCAGCATCACCATCGACGGGAAGCCGTTGCCGCAGGAAGGCCGCGAGCTGGCCAGGCTGCGCGCCGACGTGGGCATGGTCTTCCAGTCCTTCAATCTCTTTGCGCACAAGACGGTGCTGGAGAATGTGATGCTGGGCCAGACCAAGGTCCGCAAGACGGACAAGGCGGCGGCCGAGCAGAAGGCCCGCGCCCTGCTGGACCGGGTCGGTGTCGGCACCCAGGCGGACAAGTACCCCGCACAGCTTTCCGGTGGCCAGCAGCAACGCGTGGCGATCGCCCGGGCACTGGCGATGGACCCGAAGGTGATGCTGTTCGACGAGCCGACCTCCGCGCTGGACCCGGAGATGATCAACGAGGTGCTGGACGTGATGCAGCAGCTCGCCCGGGACGGCATGACGATGGTCGTAGTCACCCATGAGATGGGGTTCGCGCGCTCCGCAGCGAACCGGGTCGTCTTCATGGCGGACGGCCGCATCATCGAAGAGGCCGAGCCGAACCAGTTCTTCAACAACCCGCGCAGCGACCGCGCCAAGGACTTCCTGTCGAAGATCCTCCACCACTGAGGCCGCGGTTGGGCCACCATGATTGCCAACACCTGTTGAACCAAAGGATGTTCACCATGAGGATTCGTAAGACGGCCACGGCCGGTGCGGTGGTGCTCGCGCTGGCGGCTACGGCAACCGCGTGCGGCGGCGAGTCGGGTTCGGCAGGCGACAAGCCGGCCGGCGGCGAGGTCTACAGCGGCGATTACAAGGTCACCTCGGCGCCGAAGATCGACTCGGCGGTGCTGAAGAAGGCGCAGCAGGCCAAGAAGATCGTCGTCGGTGTGAAGGCCGACCAGCCTTTCCTGGGCTTCAAGGACCCGGCCACCGGCAAGTACTCCGGTTTCGACATCGAGATCGCCAAGATGGTCGCGGCGGACCTGGGCTTCTCCGAGAAGCAGATCGACTTCCAGACGGTCGACTCCAACGTCCGTGAGACCAAGATCTCCAAGGGCGACGTCGACTTCTACGTCGGTACGTACACGATCAACGACGAGCGCAAGAAGCAGGTCGGCTTCGCGGGCCCGTACTACACCGCCGGTGCGGACCTCCTGGTGCGCAAGGACGACAAGAGCATCACCGGGCCGGACAGCCTCAAGGGCAAGAAGGTCTGCTCGATCGCCGGCTCCACGCCGCTTCAGGAGATCAAGAAGCCGAAGTACGGCGCGCAGACCACCGAGCTCTCCAAGTACTCGGACTGCGTGAAGTACCTGCTGGACGGCCAGGTCGACGCGGTCACCACCGACGACGCGATCCTCAAGGGCTACGCCGCCCAGCGTCCGCAGAAGCTCCGGGTCGTGGAGAAGCCGTTCACCAAGGAGCCCTACGGCGTCGGCATGAACAAGGACGACAAGGCGCTGCGCGAGGCGATCACCAAGGCGCTGGAGAACCACATCAAGAACGGCGACTACGAGAAGGCGTACAAGGGCACGCTCGGCAAGTCCGGCTCGAAGTTCACCGCCCCGGAGACGCCGCTGCCGCGGTACTGAGGCGCTCGCGCACTCAACCGGACTGCGCCGCCCCGTACGCCCGCCGCGGCGGGTGTGCGGGGCGCCGTGTCTTCCCCCGCTTCTGACCCTCTTCCCGCCGTCGCCCCGATGACCGCTACCGCGGAGACCCCATGAACGTACTCCTCGATTATCTGCCCGAGTTCCGGGACGGATTCCTCGGAACGCTGGCGATCACCGCGTCCAGCGCCCTGCTCGCGCTGGTACTCGGCGTGCTCATAGCCGGCTTCCGGGTCTCTCCGATTCCGCCGCTGCGCGCCTTCGGCACGGCCTGGGTCACGGTGCTGCGCAACACGCCGCTGACGCTGCTCTTCCTGGTCGCCTTCTTCGTCGTACCGCAGATCCTCTTCCAGGGCGCGAGCCCGTACGTGCTCGCCACGCTGGCACTCGGCTTCTACACCTCTTCCTTCGTGTGCGAGGCGGTGCGGTCCGGCATCAGCACCGTGCCGATGGGGCAGGCGGAGGCCGCGCGCAGCCTCGGTATGACGTTCTCCCAGACGCTGCGCATGATCGTGCTCCCGCAGGCCACGCGCACCGTACTCCCGCCGCTGAGCAGCATCTTCATCGCGCTGACGAAGAACTCCGCGATCGCCGGCGCCTTCAGCTACAGCGAGCTGTTCAACGTCTCCAAACTGCTCAACGACAAGGGATACGCGATCGCCTGGATCTTCCTGTGGACCGCGCTCGCCTACCTCATCATCACCTTCGCCATCAGCGGCATCTTCCGGCTGCTGGAGCGCCGTATGGGGGTGGCCCGATGAGCGGACGTGACGGGCGGAACAGCAGGACGTGGATGCCACGCGCGGGCGGGGCGGAACGAAGCGAGGTAGTGGCATGAGTGGGGCCAGCGTTCTCTACGACGTACCGGGACCGAAGGCAAAGGCACGCAACCGCGTCTACACCGTCGTCGGCTCGCTCGCGGTACTGGCGCTGATCGCGTTCGTCGTCATGCGGTTGAGCGCCAAGGGCCAGCTGGAGCCCGAGGTGTGGAACATCTTCAACTACGCCGGTGTGCGGACCGGCATCCGCGACGGTGTGCTGACGACACTTCAGGTCTTCGCGGTCGCCGCGGTGCTGTCGCTGGCGCTGGGCGTGCTGCTCGCGGTGGCCAGGCTGTCGGACCACAAGCCGGTCCGCTGGTTCGCAACCGGGTTCATCGAGCTCTTCCGCGCCGTCCCGCTGCTGATCACGATCTACGCGCTGTGGGTGATCCTGCTCAGCAACCGCGAGAGCCTCGGCCTCGCCGACAGCCAGCCGCAGTTCTGGGCGCTGGTCATCGGGCTGACGATCTACAACGGCTCGGTGCAGGCCGAGGTGCTGCGGGCCGGTATCAACTCCGTGCCCACGGGGCAGCGCGAGGCCGCCTACGCACTGGGTATGAGCAAGACCCAGGTCATGACGACGGTGCTGATTCCGCAGGCCGTCCGGGCGATGCTGCCGACGATCATCAGCCAGCTCGTGGTGACCCTGAAGGACACCTCCCTCGGCTACATCATCACGTTCGAGGAACTGCTCTTCACCGCCCGCCTGATGAGCACCAACATCATCGTCAACGGCAACGACACCTACGTCCCGGTCATCATCGTCACCGGCACCATCTATGTCGCGATGTGCCTGGCGCTGTCCGCCCTCGCCAACTGGATCGAGCGGCGCGGCCGGCGGGCCAAGACCGGCATCGGGGTCGCCGCGGCCGCCGAGCCGGTGGCCGCCACCGACGCGATGGAGGTCTCCGACGCGGTGCCCGACGGGCCGGTCGCCAAGAAGGAATGACGGCACGACAGGCCGTTCCGCGGCTGATACCGAACCGTCTGGAGGCGGTGGCACCCTCGCCACCGCCTCCGTCACTTGACGCGAGCGGCCGCAGTGGGTTGCATACGCTGTGTGATCACGCACCGGGCTCCAACTGCCAGTTCCCGCACGACCCGTACGAACCAGCGGCCCCAGGGAGCTGCGCCGTGGACCCGGTGATCGTCGTCGGGGCCGGCCCGGTCGGCCTCTCGCTCGCGCTCGCCCTCGCGCGGCTCGACGTCCCCTCCATCGTCCTCGATGAGACCACCGGCCAGGAGGACTCCCGGCCCGCCCGCACCGCCGTACTCCGCCAGGACACCGCGGCCTTCGTCGGCCGGATCGGCTGCGCCGACACCCTGGAGAGCGCCGGCACCCGCTGGACGGCCTGGCGCACGATGCGCCGCCGGCGCCTGCTCGAACGCATCCCGTTCGCCCCGCGGACCCCGGACGGCGCGGCCGGCCCCGCCACCGCGTCCCCGGTGCACCTCCCCCAGCACGCACTGACCCGCGCACTGCGCGCCGCCCTGGCCCACGAGAAGCTGGCCACGGTCGTCACCGACAGCCGACTGGCCGATCTGGAGCAGGACGAGCACGGCGTCAGCGCACAGACCCGTGGCCCCAACGGGACGTGGTGGCGCGGGAGTTACCTCATCGGCTGCGACGGCCCGCGCTCGACCGTCCGCAAGCTGCTGGACATCCGCTTCCCGGGACGTACCGCCGTCGAACGGCATGCGGTGGCCGCGCTGCGCTGCGAGCTCCCCTGGCCCGGCGAGGCCCTGCTGCACCGCTCGCCGCCCCGGCACGGCGGCGGCCCGGGCGGCGAGGTCTCCGCCCGTCCGCTGGCCGACGGCCTCTGGCGGCTGGACTGGCTGCTGCCGCCGGGGCGCGAACTGGTCACACCGGACGCCCTGGTCGCCCGGATCCGCGACTCGCTGGCCGGCTGGACCGTCGAATCCCCGGCGGACCCGGCCGACGGGACCGGCGCGGAGGGCGGCGAACCGCTCGCGCGGGGCCGCGGTCACGGCCGGCTGGTCCCGCCGTACGAGCTCCTCGACACCGGCGTGCACACCGTCCACCACCGGCTGGCCCGGTGCTGGCGGCAGGGCCGCGCCTTTCTCGCCGGCGACGCCGCGCACCTCCTGGGCGCGCTCGGCACTCAAGGCCTCGACGAGGGGCTGCGGGACGCCGAGAACCTCGCCTGGAAGCTGGGACTGGCCTGGCACCACGGCGCCTCCGAGATGCTGCTCGACAGCTACCAGGCCGAGCGCCGGGGCGCGGTCGCGGCCCGGCTGCGCGCCGCGGACCAGGCGCTGCCGCTGCTCCGGGACGGGCGCGCGGCCCGCTGGCGGACCGTACTTCCGGGCGCGGCGCGCGGCCGCAGCACCCTGCTGACCGACGGCCACCTGGGCCGCGGCCCACTGGGCGCACCGCCGGTCTACGCCCGCACGCCGCTCGCACCGCACGCCGAGCACACCGGCGGGCCGCTCGTCGAAACGTTCCCCGGTGCACCGGTGACGGATGTGGCGGTGACCGCGCCCGACGGCTCGGTGGTGCGGCTGCGCGACCGCCTCGGACACGGCCTGCTGGTGGTGCTGGTGGCGCCCGGCACCGGCGTCTGGGACCGGCGGCACTGGCAGTCGGCGGGCCTGATGCCGGGGCTGACCGACGCGGTCACCGCACTGCCGATGGATGCCGAGATCCTGGTGACCGAGGCCTACCCGGGCGCGGCGGCGCACACCGTGCTGCTCGTACGGCCGGACGGCCATCTGGTCACGGCGTTCTCGGGCGTCCGACCGGCCGAGATGCACGCGTGCGCGGACGCGGTACGGGGCGGGGCGCACGGGCGGGAGGCCGAGGCGGTGCGACGGAGCGACGACGCGGCTCGACGGACCGGCGGAACCGAGGAGTACGAGGAGTGCGAGGATTCCGAGGCGTCCGGGCGGCGCGAAGCCGGCGAGGACGGCGCATCCGCTGTTGACCCTGTGGGAACCTCCATGCTTCACTCCGAGAGTGACTGATCACAGCTCGCGATTCTGGCGGAGGGTCCATCTGGACCTGGTCCGCTATGCGGGCTGCATGTGTCGTCCGTCCTGTTGATCCGCAGCTCCTTCCCCGCGCGGCCGCCTGCCTCTGTCCGGCAGCCGCGTCTCTTCGCGATCACCCAGGACGGTTTCCGTGCCCGATGTACGTACCCCTGCGCGCCCGCGTGCCACCGGCCATGACGGCGGGCCCAGCGCATCCGAACTCCTCGACTTCGCCCGCCGCAGCGCCACGGACCCGGCGCTCGTCGCCTCGCTCCCGCTCGACCCCGAAGGCCGTACCTGGATCCGGCTGGACGGGCCGGGCGGCAGTGAGGCATGGCTGATCGGCTGGCCGCCCGGCACCGGCACCGGCTGGCACGACCACGGCGGCTCGCGCGGCGCCTTCGCGGCGGCCACGGGCGAGCTGACGGAACAGTCGCTCGCCGCCCAACTGCCCACCGAGGGCTGGAAGACCCTGGAACTCGCCGACGGCGTGGACCGGGAGCGCAGGCTCAGCGACGGCCACGGCCGGGCGTTCGGCCCGCACCATGTCCATCAGGTGCTCAACACCTCCGAGGACACCCATGCGGTGTCGGTGCACGCCTATTACCCGCCACTGCCGCTGATGCGCCGCTACAGCCGCACGGGTCAGGTGCTGCGGCTCGAAGCGGTCGAGCAGCCGGAGGAGTGGACATGAGCGCCGTCGACGCATTGCTGGCGCGGGCCCGGCGCGAACTGGGACGACGGGTCGGCCCCCGGGAAGCCGCCGCCGTCCAGGAGGCCGGCGGGCTGCTGGTCGACATCCGGTACGCAACGCTGCGGGAGCGCGACGGCACGATCCCCGGCGCGCTGATCGTGGAGCGCAATGAGCTCGAATGGCGGCTCGACCCGACGGGCGAACACCGCGCCCCCGAGGCGACCCACCATGATCTTCCGGTCGTGGTCATCTGCAACGAGGGCTATGCGTCCAGCCTCGCGGCGCTCTCACTGCGCGAGTTGGGCCTCCACCGGGCGACGGACCTGGTGGGCGGGTTCCAGGCTTGGCGGGGGGCGGGGCTGGCGGTACGGGGCTGACACTCGGCCTCTGCTTCTCTCTCCCCCCGCCCCTCCCCCACTCCAGCCCTGGCGTCCCCCCATGGCCGGCTCGGAGCGATGACTCACACCCATCGCTCGGAGCCATGGCCCATGCCCTCGGCCGGACCTGCCCCGTACCTCGGGCGGGCGTCCCCCATGCGCCCGCGCCGTTCCACCCTCCGGCGCTCGCACCCCAGGGCCTCGGGCCCCCGCACCTGGGCTCCGCGCCTCAGCCCCCACGCCTCCGGCTCAGGCCTCCGGCAGATGCTGCTCCAGCAGTTCCGGATCCTCGCCTTCCTCCTCCAGGGCCCGTTTGACGACGCGGAGGGCGAGGCCCTCCGAGTAGCCCTTGCGGGCCAGCATCCCGGCAAGGCGGCGGAGGCGTTTTTCGCGGTCCAGGCCTCTGGTGGCGCGCAGTTTGCGGTCGACCAGCTCGCGGGCGGTGGACTCCTCCTGTTCGGAATCGAGGCGGCCGACGGCCACATCGATCAGAGCGGAGTCCACGCCTTTGGTGCGCAGTTCGCGGGCCAGGGCACGGCGGGCCAGGCCGCGCCCATGGTGGCGGGACTCCACCCAGGCGTCGGCGAAGGCCGCGTCGTCGATCAGTCCGACGTCCTCGAAGCGGGACAGCACTTCCTCGGCTGCCTCCTCGGGGATACCCCGCTGATGCAGGGCGTCCGCGAGCTGCTTGCGTGTACGCGCGCTCCCGGTGAGCAGGCGCAGGCAGATGGCCCGCGCCTGCTCCTCGGGCGTACGCGGTGGTCCCGTCTCGGCCCTCGACGAGGAGGGACCACCGCCGTCCTCACGGCCACGACGGCCCCGGCGGCCGTTACGGGTCTCGGCGTCGCCGGCAGCGCTACTGGTGTCGTCCACGCTGTCCGGCCATTCCGTTCGCCGTGTCATGGCGGGCTAGCTCTTGGCCGCGGTGGCCTTGGAAGCCTTGGCGCCCTTGGCTGCCGGCGCCGTGGCCGGAGCCGCGGTGGCCGGGTCGGCCGCCGCCCCCGCGGCGTCCGCGCCGGGCTCCGCCGCCGGGTCCTGCGGCTTCACACCGATGCCGAGCTTCTCCTTGATCTTCTTCTCGATCTCGTCGGCGAGATCCGGGTTGTCCTTGAGGAAGTTACGGGCGTTCTCCTTGCCCTGGCCGAGCTGGTCGCCTTCGTAGGTGTACCAAGCGCCGGACTTGCGGATGAAGCCGTGCTCCACACCCATGTCGATCAGGCCGCCCTCACGGCTGATGCCATGGCCGTAGAGGATGTCGAACTCGGCCTGCTTGAACGGCGGGGAGACCTTGTTCTTGACGACCTTGACGCGGGTGCGGTTACCGACCGCGTCCGTGCCGTCCTTGAGGGTTTCGATGCGGCGGATGTCGAGGCGCACCGAGGCGTAGAACTTCAGCGCGCGGCCACCGGTCGTGGTCTCCGGCGAGCCGAACATCACGCCGATCTTCTCGCGGAGCTGGTTGATGAAGATCGCGGTGGTCTTGGACTGGTTGAGCGCGCTGGTGATCTTGCGCAGGGCCTGGCTCATCAGCCGGGCCTGGAGGCCGACGTGGGAGTCGCCCATCTCGCCCTCGATCTCGGCCCGCGGCACCAGGGCGGCGACGGAGTCGATCACGATGAGGTCGAGCGCGCCGGAGCGGACCAGCATGTCCACGATTTCCAGGGCCTGCTCGCCGTTGTCCGGCTGGGACAGGATCAGGGCGTCGGTGTCCACGCCGAGCTTCTTGGCGTACTCGGGGTCGAGGGCGTGCTCGGCGTCGATGAACGCGACGGCGCCACCGGCCCGCTGGGCGTTCGCGACGGCGTGCAGGGTCAGGGTCGTCTTACCGGAGGACTCCGGGCCGTAGACCTCGATGACGCGGCCTCGCGGGAGGCCGCCGACGCCGAGCGCGACGTCGAGTGCGGTGGATCCGGTCGGGATGACCTCGATGGGTTCGTTCGGGCGCTCCCCCATGCGCATCACGGCGCCCTTGCCGAATTGCCGTTCAATCTGTGCGAGCGCGGCGTCCAGCGCCTTCTCGCGGTCAGTGCCTGCCATGGGTTCCACCCGATTTGCTTGAGTCGATCGCTTCACGTCCATGACGCTAACGCCTGCCACTGACAATGCGCCCGGACCCGGCTGTGGCCTGTGGATAACTCCGCGGAAAGCCCGGAAACACAGGCCGGATCCCCTATGAGAATGGATGTTCGATTTTGGTGTCAAGCGCATCCCCGCGACGGACCGCTCCGGTGGTGTCCTGCGACAGCGATCCTTGATCAGTGCCATCGGTGATCATGAGGTCGTGCCACCGAAGTTCGAGCACGCAGGCGGCCATTGAGCCACGACGATCTGTACCCCGCTGACCTGCCACGATGTCCTCATGAGTGCCAATGACTCGTGGGAATCCGTGCCAACCGTCAATGTCCGCCTGTGGCGCTCCGATGCCGTAGTGCTGTTCGACTGGCTGATGAGCACCGACTTGGACGCCGTGCCGATCACGCATCCGGCTCAGAAGCAGGCGCTCGCGGACCTGCTGGGGCGGTTCGAGTGGGCATGTGATGTCGACATCACGGCTTCCACGGCGGAGAGATCGCCGCAGCCCAGGAAGAGGTGGCCAAGGACATGGGCTGGTGAGGGACCGGCGGCGAGCAAACTTTGATGGCACGGGCTCAAGGTGCAGCGTCACAGGACAGGTGGCCGCCCCGGAAAATTCTCAGAAGAATTTCCGAGGAGCTGTCGATCCGGCCGTCTCCCGTTCGACGCAAGGGTGAGAGGCAGGGAAAGCCCCCGCCCTCCGCACCGAGGAGTCACCATGCCGCGCTACCTGTCGATGATCCGTATCGACGAGCAGAACGCCCCCGCCGAGGACCCCGGCCCCGAGTTCGCGGAGCGCATGGGCGCGCTGTTCGAGGAGATCACCAAGGCCGGGGTCATGCTGGACACGGCCGGGCTCACCCCGACCTCCAAAGGCACCCGGGTCACCTGGTCCGGCGGCAAGCTGAGCTACACCGACGGGCCCTTCACCGAGAGCAAGGAGGTCGTCGGCGGCTACGCCATCATGCAGACCAAGGACAAGGCCGAGGCGCTGGAGTGGACCAACCGGTTCCTCCGCATCCACCCGGACCACTGGACCGTCACCGCCGAGCTCCGCGAGATCACCGAGGGCTGACCCGGCCGCGCTCGCCCCTCCGGTCACGGCTGCTCGCAGCCGTGACCGGAGCCAGGTGCCCCGGGACAAGCCGACAAGCCCGGGCCTTCGCCGTCGCAGGACGGCTGTGGTCCGGCGGTGGATGAACAACACCCCCTCGTGCGCGACAGCTGTGCCCGGGTTCGGCCTTCAGGCCGGTCGGCTTTCAGGCCGGTCGGCCGGCAATTCGGCGCGGCACAGAGGGCGCGTACGCAGCCAGTAGGAGCGGGCGGCGAGGATCAGGGCGCCGCCATAGAGGGCGAAGGCGCCGAACCCGATCCAGCTCACCAGCAGGACGTCCGACGAGGAGCGGAAATCGCCGCGCCGTACGGGCACCACACCGGCCGTCGCCAGGGCCGTGTAGCCGGTGCCTATCAGGCCGTACGGCGCGAGCGTGGCGGCGCCGATGAGAGCCGGGGTGAGGGGGAGCCAGCGGGGAACCCTTCGGCCGGCGAGGACGAGGGTCCAGCGGGGGAAGACCTGGCCCCAGGGGCGGATCAGCCCGAAGAGCAGGAACACCCCGAGCGCGGCGAGCAGCGTGGTGCCGTCCAGGCCCCAGGACTCCAGGGTGAGCCACACCCCGGAGGCGCCGTTGCGCCTGGAGGCCGCGAGCATCTCCGCGCTGCTGACCCCGGCGAACGTTCCGCCCACCGCCCAGGTCACCTTCATCCCCACGAACGGAAGGAACGCCAGGGCCCCGGCACAGCAGGCGAGGCGCACGGGGCGCGGTGCCCGGGAGGGCTCGGGCCTGACCAGGGTCTCGTGCACCGTGCCGCAGCGGGCGCACACGGTGGACCCGTACGAGCGGGCGGTGGCGGCCAGCAGCACCGCGCCGAGCAGCCCGAGCGCGTGCAGCACGGCGGCGGCCGGACTGTCGACCCCCTGGGCGAACAACAGCCCCACCACGTCCATCAACAGACTGAACGCCGAGACCAGCGACAGCCCGCAGGCCACCCACAAGAGCGCCCGCACCACGGGCCGGTTCCCGAGGCGCACCGCGGCCACCGCCGCGACCGCCGCCAGCGCGGCCACCACGACGACGAAGCGGCCCAGTCCGGCCGGGCCGAAGCTCCGGTCGGCGGGCGTCGCGGCGGTCAGCGCGCAGTGCAGTGCGAATCCGCCCTGGACCACCGCCCAGCAGATCGTCGCGTACCCCGCCCGGTGCGGCTTCGCTGTTCGTGTGTCATCGGTTGCGGCATCAGTCATGTGCCGAACGTCGCATCCGCCGCGGTTCGGGGACGTCGCCCGCCCGGATGATCCCCCTCCGTCTGACGGGCGAGGCCCGCGACGAACCGGGACCGTCAGCGGACGTCCTGGTCGTCCCCCTGGTCGGCGCCGGCCGCCCGCTCCGTCAGCGGGGCCGTCGGCTGCTCGTCGCGCAGGGTCCGCCGGACGCGGGCGAGCACCCTGGCACCGCGCATACGGCGCGTCCTGCCGTGGACCCGCAGGTCGTCGGTGACCTCGTACCGCTTGACGTACGCGCCGAGGAACGCCTGGAGCGTCGCCGTCGCCGGGATCGCGATCAGTGCGCCCACCGCGCCCATCAGGGCCGTGCCGGCGATGACCGACCCGAAGGCGACGGCGGGGTGGATGTCCACCGTCTTGGCGGTGATCCGCGGCTGCAGGAGGTAGTTCTCGAACTGCTGGTAGATCACGACGAAACCGAAGACCCACAGCGCGTACCAGGGGTTGACGGTGAAGGCGATCAGGATGGGCAGCGCGCCCGCAAGATACGTGCCGATGGTCGGGATGAACTGGGAGACCAGGCCCACCCAGATGCCCAGCGCCGGGGCGTACGGCACACCCAGCATCTCCAGCAGGACGTAGTGCGCTCCGCCGGATATCAGCGCCATCAGGCCGCGGGAGTAGAGATATCCGCCGGTCTTGGCGACCGCGATCTCCCAGGCGCGCAGCACCTCCGTCTGCCGGTGCGGCGGCAGGACCGAGCACAGCGCACGGCGCAGCCGGGGGCCGTCGGCGGCGAAGTAGAACGAGAACAGGGCCACCGTCAGAAGGTTGAACAGGCTGCCCAGCACCGTCGCGGAGACGGCCAGGACGTTGTTGGCGCTGTCCTGGACGTACTTCTGCAGCCAGTCGGACTTGAGCAGGTTGTTCTGCACCTCGACCCGCGAGAGGTGAGTGTGGAAGGTGCTGTTGATCCAGCTGATCACGGAGTCCAGATACTGCGGGAACTCCTCGACCATGGTGGCTATCTGGCCGGCGAGCATGGAGCCCAGCAGCGCGAAGAAACCGGCCGCGGTGACGAGGAAGCCCAGGAAGACCACAGCGGTGGCCAGCCCGCGCCGCATGCCCCGGGCGGCCATCCAGTCGACGGCCGGCTCGACGGCCAGCGCCAGGAAGAAGGCGATCAGCACATTCAGCAGCAGCGTGATCAGCTGGTGGAATCCCCAGGTGGCGAGCTGGTAGCAGGCCACCAGGGCGAGTGCGAGCACCATGGCGCGCGGCAGCCAGCGCGGCATCCGCGCATCGGACCGGTCCTCGGGTCGGGGGATGTCGTTGCTGGTGATCTCATCAGGCACAGGCACGACGCCAAGTGTGTCGCACGGCGCCGACATTCCCGGTCCCAGCCCGTGCATCCGTCCGCCATGCCCGGCCGCCGAGGACGCTTCCGTCCAGGTCAGGGCCCCGCGCCCGGCCCCCGAGGGCCCCGCTCAGCGCTTTTCGTGCGGCACATCCATCACCGAGCAGACCACCCGCCACACCTCTTTGGCGCTCCACCCCGCGTCCAGCGCCTCGTGGACGGTCCGGCCGCCGAGGCCGGACATCACATGATCGCGCGCAAAGGACTCGGCGTACGCCGCACCGAAGTGATCCGCCATCCGCTGCCAGAAGACCGTCAACCGCATGCCTTCAGTATCCCGCCCTGGGAGGGCAGCGGTGCGCGAGCCGGTGCCGCCGGGGGAGTTCGGCCCTACGGTCGGGCCATGGCCGAAAACGTAAGCCCCCCTCCGCCCCCGCTGGCGCGTGCCGAGCGATTCATCTGGCTGACCGCCCGGGTGCTTGAGCAGCGGCTCTTCGAGTACCACTTCCTCGGCGGCGGGGCGGACCCGGTCGACACCGCGCTCGCCGCGTACCGCAATGACGACGACGGCTACGGTCACGCGCTGGAGCCCGATCTGCGCGGCCCGGTCAGCCAGCCGCTGCACACCGCGCACGCCCTGAAGGTCCTCGATCTGATCGGGCGCTGCGACGGCCGCCAGGTGGAGCGGATCTGCCGCTATCTGACGAAGATCTCGACCCCTGAAGGGGCGCTGCCGGCGCTGCACCCCTCGCTGCGCGGCTATCCGGCCGCGCCCTGGATCCCGGTGGTCGACGATCCGCCGAGCGCGCTGCTGGCCACCGGCCCCGTGGTGGGGGTGCTGCACCGCAACGAGGTGTGGCACGCCTGGCTGTTCCGGGCCACGGACTACTGCTGGGCGGCCGTGGAGTCACTGGAGGAAACCCATCCGTACGAGGCCGAGGCGGCGGTGGCGTTCCTGGACGGTGCGCCGGACCGGCCACGGGCCGCCGCGGCGGCGCAGCGGCTCGGCCGGATCGTACGGGAGCAGGGTCTGGTGCTGCTGGATCCGAAGGACGCCGCGGACGTCCCGGTGGCGCAGGGGTACGCCCCCGGGGAGCATCACCTGGCGTACGACTACGCGCCCGCGCCCGGCTCGCTGGCCCGCGGCTGGTTCACCGACGAGGAGATGGGCCGGGCGCTGGACCACCTCTCCACACTCCAGGGGGAGGACGGCGGCTGGCCGATCAACTGGCGGGCGTGGGCGCCGGGGACGGCGCTGGAGAGCCGCCCGATGGTGACGCTCAAGGCGCTGCTGACCCTCCGGGCATACGGGCGTCCGCTGTCCTGAGCGCCGGGCCGCCCTGCCGGGACCGGGGCCGCCGGGCCGGCCCCGGTGGGCTCGGCGGGCCCCGGCCCCTTCGCTGCAACCGCCCCCGGTGCGGTCACCCGCCCAGGGCC
>NZ_QUAC01000223.1 GCF_003389455.1 Streptomyces inhibens
TCAACCCCCAAGTGCCCAAGGACTGCGGAACCAGCTTCTACCGTCAGAACCTGCCAGGCGGCCAACTCGGCGGAAACATGGTGACCGCGCCACACAACAACCTGGTCGACGCCCTCGGGACGCGCTTCGTCCCGCCTGACTCCTTCACCGAGGACGTACGCGTAGCACACCGCCACAACCGGCTGCTGCTCTACACCGCCAACATGCTTCACAGCGCTACCGGCTACTGGGGCAGCACGCTGGAAGACAAGCGGATGACCGCGGTCTTCTTCTGGATGGCTTGACAGCATGCCGGACCAGCGGAAGAGGCCAGTCCGGCTCCCCGGGAGTGACGACGCCGCTCGGCCCCTGATCTGCCCGGCCCGTCCGGTGAAGGCCGCACCGCTCGCCGGCATGGGCGTCATCCTGGCTACCGGAGTGGACCGGTCCCGGTTCCCGGCAGGCGTATGCGCGGGCATCGGCACCGCCGCAAGCCCCGACCGCTCCTGGCAGCAAGCCCGCGCCGCCTTCCGGTTCACCACCCCACGCGAACTTGTCATCCCCCATGCCGACTTGGGCGCCCTGGCGCTCCTGGCCGAGATACCTCAGGCCGTCCTGCGCGAAAACGCCGATGTGGCCGCCCTCGCCCGCATCGCCGGCAACCCCGAAGACCTGGAGCCCTGGAGACCCTGGACGCCTACTGCTCCACGGGCTCCCTGCGCCGGGCCGCCGACCTCCTCCACCTGCACCACAGCAGCGTCGCCCGCCGCCTCGAACAGCTCGGTAAGGGCCTGGACATCGAACTCACCGAACCCACCGGACAGGTACGGGCCCGACTAGGCCCTGTCCGATGGGTCGTTTGACCAGTTCAGCATTCACATCGTTCCGGCCGGTGTGGGGCGGGGCGATCTGACGGGTCAGGAGTGGGCTCGGCTGGAGCCGCACTTGCCGAAGAACGTGGGACGAGGTGGGCGTTGGCAGAGCCACCGCAGGGTGATCAACGGCATTCTCTTCCGGCAGCGGACCGGTGTCCCGTGGCGTGATCTACCGGCACGGTTCGGGAAGTGGAAGACGGTGCACGACAGGCATCGCAGGTGGTCGGCGGACGGCACGTGGGAGAGGATCCTGCGGGCTGTCCAGGCCGATGCCGATGCTGAAGGGCGGATCGACTGGAGCATGGTCAGCGTGGACTCGACTTCCTGCCGCGCCCATCGGCACGCCGCTGGCGCCCGCACTGCCGAGCCGCGTACCCCTGGACGACGCGGCCAGCCTGTTCAACACCGTTCAGATGAGGCCCTGGGCCGCTCCCGTGGCGGGCTGACCTGCAAGATCCATCTGGCCGGTGAGGGCGGCCGACGTCCGCTCGCGTTCGTCATCACACCAGGCCAGTGGGGCGATGCCCCGCAACTGACTCCGGTCCTCGAACGCATCCGTGTCCCACGTCCGGCCGGCGGTCATCCGCGCACGCGCCCCGATCACCTGGGTGGCGACAAGGCGTACTCGTCGCGCCGGAACCGCCGGTATCTGCGGCGTCGGCAGATCAAGCACACGATTCCTGAGCGCAGGGACCAGCGGGCCAACCAGCCTGCGCCGCGGTAGCGCGGGCGGTCGGCCCACCGGCTTTGACAAGGCGATCTACAAGCGCCGCAATGAAGTCGAGCGAACGATCAACGCGCTCAAGGGCTTCCGTGCTGTAGCCACCCGCTTCGACAAGAGGACGTACGTCTTCTACGGCACCGTGTCCGTTGCTGCCTTCGCCTCTGGCTCCGCTCATGACCCGCCGGACAGTCCTTAGCTCAACGGGCACTCAGTCACGCTGGCTGGGGAGAGGAACTGAGTGCGGCATACGACCGACAGTTCTCCCATCAGGTCGATGTTGCGTCCAGGCATCCCCCTACGGCCGCGCCGATAAGGTACGCCTACATGACCCGAGAGTCATGTAGGCGCGGGTCGACCCAGTGTTCACTCTACGAAACCTCGTCGACGTACCAGTACCCCAATTCCAGGGGGTCGCACCTGTCAGTGAACGCCCGGCCTTCGAAGTTGGACGCCACGCACTTGTGGGTGCTGACGTTCTCGAAGTCATATAGCCCGGTGCGCCTGTGCAGAACGTTCCACTCCTGGTAGGGGTTCACAGACCCGCACGGGCTGGTGTACAGGTTGCCGTTGCCATCACTGTCGAGGCACCTGTTGGTGGCTTCGTTGCGGAGCACCAAAGGGCCTCCAATCGTGACCCAAACCCACCGCTGGTAACCGTTGTTGGTGTTGCATGGGCTCATGTACGCGGCGCCAGCGGCGTTGCTGTCCAGACACTTGTGCCCGTAGTGGTCGAATGCTTGCCGCAGTTGAACCGTGCTCATGTCGGGTGGTTCCTGTTGATCGGCGGCTGAGGCGGGGGAGACAGCCGCCAGCGCGAGAACGACGGCACTGACCGCTAAGCGAAGAGCCAGACGCATGATGGTTCTCCTTCTAGGAGAGCAGGGGCCTTGCCCAACTGACCGCCAATGTCCAAACCCCGGCCGGGGACGCCTGGAACGCTGTCCACGGCGACGTGAACTATCCCGAATGCAGATGGAGTTCACCCGCAGGCGGTATGGCGTCGAGTCGGTTTCGATTTGGCCACCCGGCCCCAGCCGGCACGATGCAATGGCTGTCTGCTCCTTCACGCCACCCATCGGACAGTGCCTAGCCCTCACCGCTTGGCGGCTGCTCAACGCCTGAGATCCGCCTCGCCACTGGGGCGAGGACTCAGCAGGACTCGGGCCTACAAGGTTTCGCCGAAGGCCCGTCGATACGCACCGGGTGTGGTGCCGAGGGTCGCCCGGAAGCGGCGCCGCAAGTTGACGGCCGAGGCGAGTCCGACGCGGGTGGCGATGGCTTCCACCGGGAGGTCGGTCTGTTCCAGCAGTACCCGTGCCGCGTCGAGGCGCTGGCCGAGCAACCACTGTCCCGGGCTGGTGCCCAGCTGTTCGGTGAACCGCCTGGCGAGGGTTCGGCTCGACAGTCCGGCGCGTTCGGCGAGCCGGGCCAGGGTCAATCGGGTGTCGAGCTGGGAGGTGGCCCACTCCAGCAGTGGTGCCAATGACTCGTCCGCCCTGGCGGGGGCGGGCCGTGTGGCGTACTGGAGTTGGCTGCCCTCCCTGTGTGGCGGCAGCACCATGTGCCGGGCAATCTGGGCGGCGTATGCCGCGCCGTGGTCGGAGCGTACGAGGTGCAGGCACAGGTCGATGCCCGCGCCGCTCCCGGCGCTGGTCGCCACGTCGCCGTGGTCCACGTACAGCACGTCCAGGTCCACCTGCACCTCGGGGAAGGCGGCGGCGAGTTGGGCGGTGCGGCGCCAGTGGGTGGTGGCGCGGCGGCCGTCGAGCAGGCCGGCCTGGGCGAGGACGAACGCCCCCGTGCAGATGGCGACGATCCTCGCCCCGCGCCGGTGGGCGGCCCGCAGCGCCTCCAGGATGGTCGGCGGCACCGGTGTGCCGGGCGGCTGCCAGCCGGGGACGATCACGGTGTCCGCTTCCTCCAGGGCCGGCAGCCCCGCGTCGACGAGCATCGCGTAGCCGACGGTGCTCTGCAGGGGTCCGGGGCGCTCGGCGCAGATCAGGAAGTCGTAGTGGACCGGCAGGTCCTGCCGGGCGGTGCCGAAGACCTCAGCGGCGCAGGCGAGTTCGAAGGGTGACTGGGGCGGGTTGACCAGGGCCACCACCCGATGACGGTTCATGGCAGGAAGATACCCATGGATGTCTATCTGGACTCTCGGGCCCGGGGGCCGGCCCGGGCCACAGTGGTCCCATGAGTGAAACCACTGAAACGGGCGCACTGAAGACCGTCGTCCAGGTCGATGAGGTCGCACCGGCCGAGGTCGCCCCCGGGATCGTGCGCCGCAGGCTCCCGAGGACGGAATACGCCGGTGGCTGGCTGATCGACTTCGCCCCGGGAACCGAGTGGCCGGAGGTCGACGTGCACGCCACCGAGGAGCGCTATTACGTGTTGAGCGGCGAGGTGATCGAGGGAGAGGAACGCCACGGGCCCGGAACGTACGTGGTATTCGCACCCGGCAGCCGCCACCGGCCCCGCACCGAGACGGGAGCACGAATGCTCGGGATCACCGTGCTGCCCCGCTGACCCGCACGGCTCCGCCGGCGCGGATTGCACCGGACACGCCCCGCCACAATGTTCGCCTCGCTGTAAGGAGATCGCGCGGCACGCCGGGGTCGGCTCAGCCACACTGCACACACGGTGCGCAGGCGCCGTTCCCCAAGCGAGTACCAGCCTTCTCGCAAGTGCCAGTCTGTGCGAATCGAACGCGGAGGCAGCTTTCGTGCGGGTTCGTTGACCAGCGACAAATACTTTCGACAGATGGCCGTCCGTGACAGCTGGGGCGGGTGTGTCGATCTTGTGCTGACCATTTCACTCTTGTCCCGCTGCACCCACTGATACCCCCCATGAGTAGCCATGGCGCGGGGAGAGCGATTCCCATCAACGGGACTCGCCTCAACTGCGCTGGTCAAGAGCGCTCGAAAAAGGGGAGAGGGTATGAGCGGGAACGTGCGATTACTGCCGGAGCCGGTGGGGTCCGAGGGACCGACGGCGTGGGCGGTGGAGGGGGGCTCGTGGGGGTTGGACTGGCCTGGTCAGGACGGTGATCGCTTCCATGTGGTGCACTTGCCCGCGGGCGGTGGCGAGGAGATCGTCGCGCAGAGCGATGACCTCGCGTCGCTGATTCTGCCGAAGGACATCGACACCGGCGCCCGGGGCCAGTACGTCGTCCTGGCGACCGCCGGCGGCAAGCCTGCCGAGGCCTCCGCGGCGGGGGTCGGTGCGCCGGGCGGCAAGGCGGATCAGGCCGGCCACTTGAGCAACTGGAAGAAATGGAGCCAGCTGGCCCCGCACAATCCCGACGAGAAGAAGCCCAGGGGCGAGAAGCAGGTCGACTACGTCAACGGCGTCCGGCGCACCCGGCAGAGCTGGACCGAAACCAAGACGCGGGACGAGATCGTCACGTTCAACCCGAGCATCGACATGCTGCACCCCGGGGCGATCGTCCAGGCGGACCCGCCCATCCGCCAGGGGTATCTGGTCTCCGCGCAGATCGAGGACACCGAGCGGGCTCCGCTGCGGGTGTCGGTGGATGTTCTGTCCGCCGACAACAGCAAGGTCGTGCAGGTGCCGAGCCACGGCAGTGTCCTGGACGCAATCAAGGGCATCGTGCGCGGCAAGCCGAATCTCTCGCCCGATACCGTCTTCCGCAAGACCGAGGGTTACTCCAGTACCGAGACCGCACTGCAGCTGGGGCTGTCGGGCAGCTGCGGCGGCTTCAGTGGCTCCCTGGATATCGAGGGAAAGCGCGAGGAAACACAGAACACACTGGTGGTCTACCTCCGCGAACGCGACTTCACCGCATCCTGCGACCTGAGCACCCCCGACGCCCTGATCAACGACGCCTTCACCGAGGACCGCGCCACCCAGCTGATCAACCGCGGCACGATGGGGCAGTCCCCCAGCTGATCGTCTCCGACGTCATCTACGGCCGCATCCTGATGTTCTCCTTCACCTCCACCGCCACGGAGACGGAACTCAACGCCGCGCTCAGCGCCGGCTACAGCGGCTTTGCCAACATCAGCGCTTCAGCCAAGGCCCACTACCAGCAGATCATCGGTGGCTCGGACATCCAGGTCATCAGCCGCGATGGTGATCCTGCCGTCATCCAGGATCTGCTGGACAAGGGAACGCTGGCTACCTACTTCCGGGACAAGCACACCTTGGACCAGTACTCGCCCATCGGTTTCGTCCTCAAGAACTGCACGGCTATCCGGCGAAGATGAGCGAGACCGCCGATTGCGACACCGTCAGCTGGGGAGATGACGGCACTGCCGCCGCCGATGCGGTCTGCCACGTCGAGGACGGATACTGGTTCTTCTCCGGCGACATGCCGCTGAAATACCCCAACAGCGGCGACTCCCTCATCGTGCCGCCGGCGCAAATCTCCTACGTCTGGCCGTCCTTGTCCTGGTGACCGAGCCTCATGTCATCTGCGCCACTGTCCCGGTGTGGCGAGGTGCCATGCCGGGACAGTGACGCCCGAAGCCCTTTACCTGCCCGTACATTCCAGGCTGGGCAACCAGCAAAAGACAGTACTCGAACTGGAAGAAACCTTCATGGTCGACGGATCAGCCACTCCTGACCTCCGCGCGGAGTCTTCAGACCCCTTCCTTCGTCCGTTCATCACCGCCGCGGATGGACGACTCCAGGTGTTCCACCGGCGCCCGACCGGAGTGATCGAGCAAGAATGGAGCGTGGACCTTCATACGTCCGGCACCTGCACCAACGCCAAACCGGTGGACGGAAATCAGCAGACCAGCGCCCCGCTTCCCCCACACCCACTCGATCAGAAGGTTCGCCCGTGAATACAGAGCTAGCTCCGCAGAGCAAGTCGGATCCCAACCCCAAAACAGTCAAGGCCGATTCTTACAACAAAGCACGAGACATCCTGATACTCGCCGGAAGCCAGACCGCAATGAAGTCGCACCCCGTTCACAGCAAGACGGAAGTTCCCGTCAATTACGGGGGTGAGCTTACTGCGTGAGGCGCGGGACGAGTTTCGGCAGAGCGACCTGGGCCTGCCCGACGAGCAGAAGAAATCCGGGATGTCCGAGCCACACTACGCAGCGGTCCACAAGGCAGCAGACGAGATGGGCATCAACCACTGGTAACGCGTCCACCTACGCACCGTTAGCCCTCCCGCCAACGCACCAAGCGGGAGGCAGCCCCAGGTGTGGAGCCTACGCCGGCCGGCCCCCTGCCGCCCTTGCTCCCGCCATCGCAAGCCGGGGTTCGCCGGTCCTTCCTCTGACCGGCGAACCCCGGCTCGATGCATNGGCCGCTCCAAGACCGAACCTGGGTGAGTGCGCTGCGATGAACTCCGGCTTCCAGCTGCTAGAGCGACGAGTGCGGCGTGCGCTGCGCGCGAACGTCGCGCCCTACCCAGACGGTCTCACTTCCACGGTTCGGTGAACGACCGGCCGGGCACCGGCTTGGCGATGAGCGCCACGGCGATGAAGAAGTTGACCTGGCCGATCGCGAACATCAGGGTGGCAAGCGCCTTGGCCTCATAGTGCTCTGCTGCCTGGGCGTACAGCTCGTCGGAGACCCTCTCGCCGTGCGCGGACGGCTGAAGCACGGCTTCCACGAGTGCCAGCGCGGCACGCTCGGCACTGGTGAAGTACGGCGAGTCCTGCCAGGAGGCCACCGACGTGATGCGCTCCTCCGACTCCCCGGCCTTGCGCAGGAAGCCCGTGTGCAGAACGGTCAGGTAGGTGCTGCCGACGATCTGGCCTGCACGCAGCTGGACCAGGCTGATCGTGGAGCGCGGTACCGAACCGTTGCCGGTGACCTTGAACAGCGCCGCCGACACCGCTGCCAGCTCGGGTACGAGCTCCGCAGGGTCCTCGGCCATCCGCGGAACCATCGGGACCTCCGCCGTGATCGAACGTGTTTCCATCGCCGTCTCCTTCGGGCTTTCATGTTGCTGTCACTGCCCTGACGGATCGCGACAGAGAAATGTGACCGATGGCAGACAGTCGTTCGTGTTCAGCTTGGACATCGACCCAACGGACAGGCCCTGGGTCAGCTCTCTCGTGATCGGCAGTGACTCATGCGAACACGCAGGGAGGGCACGGCGACCAGGGCGGGTGGCATGTCGAGTCCTCGCAGCCCGACCGGGCGGGTGGGGCACCAGGGGCAGGCACTGCCCGACCCGGCCGGACGCCGGGCGAGGACAGCCACGGCTCGTTGGGTGTCTCGCCGGATCTGCGGGATGCCCGTTGTCAGTGGTGGGTTGTAGCGTCGGCCCATGGCGATCACGGACGAGACGATCACACGGCTGCGCAGCACTGCTGCTGCGGGCGACGCCCAGGCTGCGCTGGAGCTGGGGCGGCTGCTGTGCCTGACGGCCTTGGACCCGGCGGAGTCCGGCGACGGCGGCCCGACCTGGCCCGAGGAGCACTGGCTGCGCGCCGCCGTGAAGGCACGCCCAGATGATGTCGAGGCTTTGACCCTGCTGACGGGGCGTCTTGCCCAGCAGATCTCCTACTGGGAGGCCGTGCTGGACATGAATCCCGACGTCATGGCGGAGTACGGGGAGGACGAGGACACCGTCGGACGACGGCAGATCGAGGCGGAGGAGTTGTATGCCCGGATACGCGCGGCCGGTCCCCTCGGCCATGCGGAGGCCGGATTGAATGAGCTGGCCGTGCTACTTGGTGTGAGCGGCAAGCCCGCCTCGGAGACGGCGTACAGCTTCTATGTGCTGGAGGACGAGGCACAGAGCGGATCCGTGCGGCACAGCGCAACCGTAGTCGCGTCCGACGCCGATGAGATCCGTTGGGCCTGCGATGAGTGGCTCGCGCTGTCCGAGGGCGGATTTGGCACCCTTACCCTGATTACGTACGTGGACGCCACCGAAGTGAGCTCGATCGACCTCGCCCAGCACTTCGTCGACGGCTTCGTGGACTGGGATGCCGTCGACGTGCCCGAGCTTTCTGGTCCTCGGCTGCCCGCAGGACTGCCCGTCCCGGGCCGCGGGTTGTACTACGGTTTCTCCGGCGGAGCCGAGTAGCGCATGCCGTCCGGCATCTGTCACGGCCACACGGCGTCGTGCCCCCGACCCCAGCTGCGGCACATTGCGAAAAGGCTGGTCAGTTAGCCGGCCGAGGGCGTGCCGGCCCGCACTACCGAAGGGCCTGGCGCCTGGCCGGCCATGTTCCCCGGATCCCCCCTCGGCTCGACCAACGCCAACAACGTCGGCCGCAGTCTTGGTTCGAGGTCCGCCACTCGTGTGCGGCCTCCGCGCAGGCACCGCACCTGCCCCAGTGGCTTCTCGCGAGCTTCCCACTCGATATCTGGGGTGGCTCGGGCCCCGGACGCCTCGACTTGCTCGTCGCCCAACATCTCAACCGGCTTTCGGCCTCGTGTACTGAATACGCCTCCAGAAGACCAACTCATGATCGTGTCAAGAGCTCTTGGCCACCGCGGCCACCGCGGCCACCGCCAACGACGTCACGCAGCCCCTGGCCCCGGGGCGACGACATCCCACCCGTGACCGAAAGCCCGGCCGACCACTCCGTCGACCTGATGCCCTGCTCGGCGACAAGGGCTACGACGGCAACCCCACCGCCGCGAGCCGCGCAAGCGCCGGGTCCTCCCGGTAATCTCCCGCAAATGTGCCCCCGAACATCCCAGGCATGGGCAAGCTCCGCGCCGATGGAAGCGGGCCGGTCCACGACGACGAGCACGGTGCCGAACTGGGCTTTGAGCTTGTCGAAGACGGCTCGCAGCTTGGGCCCGCTGTTGGGCGGCTGCTTGTCGAAGACCTTCTTGCCGGCCGGGGTGAGCCCGTGCCCGTGGTGGGCACTCTTGCCGACGTCCAGGCCGAGGAAGACGCCCACGTCGTCAGTGTCGTGCAACGCACCCTCGTCGTCAGTGTCGTGCAACGCGCCCTCTCCCAAGGGGTTGGTCGTGCGCCGGCCTTGGTGTCGGCGCCGTACGCGCGCATCCACGTTGTGCAGACCTGCCGCCCGCAAACGGCCGGGCGTTGCACTCGGCCGGGCGGTAGTCGGATCCCTCATCGGCAATCTCCAACGGCACCCCTCGGGCCCGGTGACACCACCCCCAGGTCATCCCTTCGACAGAGGGACACAGCCATGTCGGGCCCGGAGGCCAGCGGCCCTCTTGCAGGACCGCGAAATACATAACGGGGGGCGCTGAGCGGAGGGGGCCCCGGTCCGGTGTCCCGGCGAGTGGGGCACCGGACCGGGGCGTCCCATCAACCCTGTCAGCCCGTGTGGACCTTCAATGCCGTCCGGACGGCGGATTCGAGGGCGCCTTCGATCCAGGCGGGCTTGATGGACGTGTGGTCCCCCGCGAAGTGCAGCGGCCCTTCGGATGCGGGGACGTCGGGGAACAGTTCCGTGTGCTGGCCGGGGAGGAGCACAGAAGCCTCACCATAGGCGTAGTGGTCGCGCATCCACGACTGGGTCTTGCACTTGTTGGTGAAGAAGACCTCGCAGCGGCGGCCGAAGACAGCCTGCACTCCGGCGAGCGCGCGCAGATACCGCTCCTCGTCGGCGAAGGCGTCCCACTTGAGGGCGTCGTCGGACCAGCTGTAGGAGGCGAGCAGGATGCCTCCGTCGCTGCCCTCCAGAGGGTGCGCGTGCTCGAAGTACATGAAGCGGTTGGCGTTGTCGCTCACGGAGCCGCCGCCACGGACATGAGCGGCATCCGGTTCGCCGCTCATGACGGGCCGGAAGACGGCGGAACACTTCTTGAGTTCGTCGGGGATCTTCACCCCCAGGTCCTTCACGGACTTGTGCGCGCCGAGGTACTTGCCGTGCTTGACCCCGCCCGCCTTGTACTTTTCGTAGAGCTTGTCCTCGATGGAGTTCAGCGCCTCCTTCCACTGCGCCTCGGTGAACTCCCACCAACGCTGGGAGAACTCCAGCAGCACCTTGGTCGCGGCGTCGTAGTGCAGTTCCGTGATGGCCCGGCGCTTGCCGTAGGTGAGCGGAGGGTCGAAGGTCACGTGGCGCAGTCCGGAGAAGGGGACGGTGATGATCGCCTCGTCGCCCTCGAAGACCTCCGTGACACCCCCCTTGCCGGTCTGGCAGTCCTCGGAAACGGTGTGCACCCTGACCTTGCCGCCGTTGTGTTCGATGCGTACGGCGCGCCTGTCGAGCCTTACCTTCCCCTTCACAGGCGCGTACAGCGCGTCGGCGAGCAGTGCGGTGCCGCCCTTGATCTCCCAGAACTTGGTCTTGGGGTCGATCAGCGCGGCGGACAGGAAGCTGTGCGTGAAGGAGAGGTGCAGTCGGGAGGTCAGGTTCTGGATGGTGCCAATGAGGTCGATGGTCCTGGTGTCGAGTCTGGCGACTTCAGTGAGATACCGGTACATGGACCAGTGGCCGTACTTCTTGAGAACCTTGACCCATCCGTTGACGAGCGCCGTTCCCTCCTTGCCCCGGATGAGCTGGTGTGCGGGTTCGAGGGCCTGCGCGAGGATGGCAGAGGCTGTCTTCGTGCGGTTGGGGCCCGTGACACCGAAGGAGTCGTTGATCTTTTCGGGGTTCTTCTCGTAGTCGGCACGGCGCATGTGGATGCCATTGACGTGGATCCAGGTGCGGTTGGCCTTCTTCGTCGGGTTGTCGACCTCCACGTCCACCAGGTAAAACTCCTGGAGCGCGAGGTCGTGCTTCTTGATCAGTGCCATGAGGAGCGGGTGGCTGTCGGGCAGCCGCATGGCCCCGGCTTCGGCGTACTGTTTGGGGTCGGCGAAGGGCTGCTCCCCCTTCTCGTGGCCGCCCTTGCGGAACGTCTTGATTCGGCCGCCGACGCGGTTGCCGTTGGCCTCGATCACGACGACATCGTGGCCTGCCCGGTTGAGCAGGTTGGCGGCGAGCAGGCCGGCCGGTCCGGCCCCGACGATCAGGACCCGCTTCGTTGCCTTCGCCCGGCTGGCGGGCAAGCCGTTCTCGATGGCCTTCAGGTAGGCCGGGACGAGGGGTTTGTCGTGCTCGTCATAGACGGCGATGGCGCGGGCGACCGTGGTGTACGCCTTGGGATCGATGCCGGGCGGCACCGCGGCCGGCGCCGTCGAGGGTGCGGTGGCAGGGCTCAACGCGGTCGCGGGCGCGACGGAGGCGGCGGTGAGCCCGGCAGCGAGCGCCGAGGCACCGGTCGCCGTGACCACGGAGCGCCGTGAGGGCTGCGCGCCGTGCGACCGAGGCGAGGGGTCCGAGGCGCGTGATGCATCCGCCGCGAGTTGCTCCTCGCTCGATGCGTTCGCGTTCTTCGTGCTCGGAATGCTCACGTCTGGAGTGTTCATATGTTGTGTACTCATCGGGCATCACACTTGGCATACGAGCGACGCAGAGCCAGTGCATTCACACGGACGAGGACTGTAAACCACTCGAACCGCTACATGACGCGGCTCCCCTATCAACGTCCACACGAGAACCGGACGCTCGCTCCCTCGTCCCTTCCCGAAGCACCTTGACCAGCAAAATCCACCTCGCCTGCGATGGCCATGGGCACCCGTTGGCGCCGCCCACCTCGCCCCCGGCCAACGCCGCGACGGCACCCGTACGCCTCCTCCAGCAACCGGCCGTCGGCCTTACAGGTCTCCTCAAGAGAGCGCCGCAGCAGCGCGGCGGGCCAGTAACGGGCGCCGTTCGCGGCGTGGTCGAGCATCTGGCCCACGGCCTCCCGGCGGATACGGGTGTCGGTGGCCCGCTTGACCTACACCAGCGTCGGCACGCCGTCAGCATCGGCAAAGAGATGGTCCAGCCAGTACGCCGGCCCGTCCAGACAGCGCGATCGGTGACGTCCAGGGCGAGCGGCAGCACCGCGTCGCCGTACCGCTTCACCAGAGGAGCGAGCGTGCCGGTGTCCCGCGCCGTGGCGGCGACCCGGTCGCCCCGCTCCAGCGCGGCTTCGGCCCACTCCCGCCCCAAGCCCCTGGACGTACCGGTGATGAACCATGTCTTGGCCATGGGAGAAATCGTTGCGGGCATGGACGACGTGGGTGCCGCATCAACTGGAGGGCGTCCGTGAACCGTTCTTCTCGTAGTTGCGAACTGCCGCTCTCGCAGCGGCCCGTGCAGCGGCGACGGGGCACTGGCCGAACACTCTGGACGGCGGTGCTGGACGCTGGATACGACGCACCGTGTACGACTCCAGGACCATATGCCCCAGCAGTCCGTCCACCCACAGTTGGACACACTGTGCCCTGCTGAGGGATTCGTCCCAACTGCTGTGTGCGCAAGGGTGAGTGCGTCCCACACGTACTGACCCGAAGGGCCATCCCCACGTGCGAAGCAGACGAATAGCCCCTGTCCTGGCGGCGAGTGCCGTCGCGGCACTGGTTCCGGCACTCACGCCGGCGACCGCCTCCGCGGCTGAGAACCCCCTACCGCAGCACCTCAAGCAGACACCGGCATGGCACCGCTGCAGCAGCGCAACCCCGGCCTCCTTTCAGTGCGCCACCATCAAGGTCCCGTTGGACTACAGCCGTCCAGACGGCAAGAAGATCGAACTCGCGATATCGCGGATCAAGGCGAGCAGCCCCGCCGAACGCCACGGTGTCCTGCTGCTCAATCCCGGGGGACCGGGGGGCCAGGGCCTCGATATGCCACAGTCGCTGTCGGCCGAGCTCCCCAAGTCCGTGACGAGAAAGTTCGACCTCATCGGCTTTGACCCGCGGGGTGTCGGCCAGAGCTCCCCCCTCAGCTGCGGCCTGACCGCCGAGGAGGAGAACTGGCAGCGTCCCTACAAGGCCGCATCGTTCGCCAAGGACGTCAAGTGGGCCCGGACCGTCGCCGAGAAGTGCGACGCCAAGCAGGGCGACAAGCTGCGCCACATCACCACCCGCAACACCGCCCGTGACATGGACGTGATCCGGGCCGTGCTGGGCGAGAAGAAGATCTCCTACCTCGGGTACTCGTACGGCACCTATCTCGGAGCCGTCTATACGCAGATGTTCCCGCAGCGCAGCGACCGGATCGTACTGGACAGCGCCGTCGACCCCGCACGGATCTGGCGGGGCATGATGCAGGTCTGGGCGGAGGGCAGCGAGCCCGCGTTCACGAGGTGGAGCGAGTGGACCGCCCAGCGGAACGCGACCTACAAGCTGGGCAACACCCCGGACAAGGTCCGGGGGACGTTCTGGGCTCTGGTCGCCCAGGCCAACCGGAAGCCGATCGAGCTCAACGGCACCCCGATGAGCGGCGACGACATCCGCGCGGGCCGCGCCATGTTCTTCAGTGTGCGCGAGGCCGCGGAGGCAATCGTCGAGCTGAAGAAGGCCGCCGACGGCACGGGCCGGTCCTCCACCCCTGACACCGTGTCGCCCGTGCGACCCGCACCGCCGGCATTCGGCCGTGCCGTGCCCTCGGACAACACCAGCGCCAGCTTCTGGGCAGTCGTCTGCTCCGACACCCGCGCCTGGCCGCGCGACCCCGAGCAGTACCGCCGCGATGCGATCCGGGACAAGGCCAAGTACCCCCTGTACGGCGACTTCGCGTCCCAGATCAAGCCATGCGCGTTCTGGAAGAAGAACGGCAGCGAACCCGCCACCACGATCGACAACAAGGTCGGGGCGCTCACCCTGCAGAACGAGTGGGACTCCCAGACGCCTCTGTCCAGTGGCCTCGGCATGCACCGGGTCATGAAGGGCTCCAGGATGGTCACGGTCGCCGGGGGCGTCGGACACGGCATCTACGGTTCCAAGTCGTGCGCCGACAAAACGGCCACCGCGTACCTGACCACGGGCAAGCTCCCCGCGAAGGACGTGACCTGCCAGGCACCCGCGCCCGCACGTGAGCGCAGCAGCGCCAACAAGCTGCCGCTTCCCGCGCCTCCGGGCATCCCGGGGATGTCCGGCCGCTTCTGACCCGTTCCGGACGAGGTGATGTGACGTGGGGCTTCTGCCGAGCGGAGGCCCCACGTCGTATGGAGACCTCGCAGGTGGCGGCCGTGACCTCCGGCCGCCTGAGCGCCGACGAGGCTTGCCCGGCGGGCAACCGTGGCGGGAAGCCCTCGACCGCCCCTGATGCCTGATGGCCTGCGCGTATCAGAGAGTCGGCAGCGTGACGGGACCTGCCTGGGCGGGCAGCGTCATGGGACCTGCCTGGGGAGGATGAACTACCCGGAATTGGTGTCGGTGCGGGCGAAAATACCTTTCAACATTCCGGTGGCCTGCCCGACCTCGATCAGGTAGCCATCGGGATCGCGCAGGTAGCAGCGGACCTCGGCACGCCGGTCGATCGGCGGAGTCAGGAACTCCGCTCCCTTCGCGCTCCATTGGGCGTAGCAGGCCTCAATGTCGGCGACCCGCAGGTTCATGAAGCTGGAGACGATGTGCGGTTCGCCGGGCGGGACCAGCGTCACGTCGGGCTTGTCCGGGGTCGGGCCGCCGCCCGGATTCATGATGATCCAACTGTTGGCGAGCTTCACGATGCAAGGGTTCTCGTCCAGGACGACCTGCCCGCCGATCACCTCGCTGTAGAAGCGGCGTGAACGCGCCACATCACGCACCGTCAAGAAATGCGTCATCAAAAGCCCCTCGCTCGGGGCTGGAATACCGTCGTTGTCCATACCAAGCCTCTCTCCGCCTACCGCGATACCCGGCGCATTATCGATTTTCATGAGCCGGACGCCGCCGAGGCGCACACCGCAGCGGGCGCCGTTACGCCCGTCCAGTCCAGTCCAGTACCGTCCAGGGAACCGTTTCCGCTGGTCGAGCCGTGCCGGTTGTTGGAGGCACCGCGGTAGGTCGTCGGCATCCCTCGGGGGGAATTCGTGCAGCGGCAACCAGCGGGACCGGCGGCGGGCGCCCATTCACCGGGACGGAGAGAAGCCGAAGGTGATCGGCACCTTGGGGATGGCAACGAGCCCGTGGCGGCGCCTCCTCGTAGATGGCCTCCGCCTTCCATGTCATCGCGCCACGGTGCCCGCTGCAACCCGTGGCCGCCCGGCCAGAGCCCGAGCGGCCTTTCTGCCTGCTCGGGGGATGTATGGCACCTGCGGCCACCGACGGGACCTGTGAGCGCCTGCCAGGCGGGACGGGGCCAGACGGGTGACGATGGAACTGGACCTATCTGACCGTGCTCTTTCCTGGAGGAGGCAGACGGCATGACATACCCCTCCGATTCCTCAGGCACCGGCCCTCCGCAGGGCACCGAGCCCAGAGATGTCTCCCCGGCCGGGGGCCTGAGCGCCCTGGCTAACATGGGCTGGCAATTCCTGCTCACCATGGGCCTGGCTGCGATCGCCCTGGGCATCGTCGTCCTGGCCTGGCCCAGCCAGACCCTGCGGGTCGTCGGCGTGCTCTTCGGCATCTACCTGCTGGCCACCGGTGTCTTTCAGCTGGCGGCTGCCTTTGGCACACACGTCCCTCGGCATCTGCGGGTGTTGCATTTCGTCGCGGGCGCGCTCTTCATCCTGCTGGGCCTGGTCTGCTTCCGGGGCACCCTGGAATCGATTCTGCTGCTCGCGCTGTGGATCGGCTTCGGCTGGCTGCTGCGCGGCATCATGGTGACCGCCACGGCGGCCTCAGCCGAGGACATCCCGGCGCGCGGCTGGCAACTCTTCTCGGGGATCATCACCACTCTGGCAGGCATCGTGCTGATCGTGTCGCCGTTCAGCACGATCGCCGCGCTGACCTTGGTGGTGGGCATCATGGCCATCGTCGTGGGCGCTGTCGAGGTCTTCCACGCCATCAAGATGCGCATCGAAGTCGGCCGCCTCACCCAGGGCACTGCCACCAAGCGGCGGCCCGTGTTCCACTCCCGCCCCCACCCCCAGCACTGATCACGGGGCACGCGGCCACCCAGGCAGCGAACATTTTCGAGCAAGTCGCGTGCCAACTGGCCGATGCCGTCCGTGTGGTGGTCGCCGCTGGCGCACTTGGTCCTCCGTGGGAAAGGAGACCAGGTGAACGATCACACATGCCGCCCTGCCCGGCCAGGTCGGGGTCGAAGACGACGGGCAGGTCCATCCAGACGATGTGGCGCTCGGTGATGGCGGAGTCGTGCATCGTCGTCGGGCCCGGCACGTCGATCGGCCGACTGTCGAGCAGCAGCCCCTCCGCGGTGACCCGGTGGTAGGTGAGGTAGCGGCGGGGCGAACCCCGTCCCGAACAGGTGCAGTTCTCCCGTGACCGGGTCCTCCTTGGGATGGGCGGTCATCGCGGTGGTCAACCGTCCCTCGAAGTCGTTCGGTCCGACGGTCTCCAGCGACGGAGTGACCCAGTAGGGAAGCCCCACTTCACACAGAGCCAGCACGGTGTCGGCGTGCCGGATCACGTAGGTGATGACGGCGCCGCCGTAGGAGTGGCCGACGAGCACGATCGGACCCTTGACCGACTTGAGGAAGCTCGCGATGTACGCCGAGTCCGTCGGCAGGCCACGCAGAGGATTGGCCGGTGCCGCCACCGTGTAGCCGTCCTTGTGCAGTCTGGTGATCACGGCGTTCCAGTTGGACGCGTCGGCGAATCCTCCCTGCACCAGAACGACCGTGGGCTTGGGACCGGACTTCGCTGCGCCGCCGTGCCTGCCGGGATCGGCCGCGGCGGAAGCCACCAAGAAGGTGGCTGCGGCTGTGGTCGCGGCGGCCGTGGTGAGCAGGGCACGCAGCCGCTTGCGGCAGCGTGCCCTCATGCGGTGGCTCCCGGGGCGGCTCCTGACGCGGCCTTTTCGGGTCGAGCTTGCGCTGAAGCTCATCGAGGTTGGTAATGCCGAAGAATGCCGGCAATCCTACGATCGCCGTCGCGACGCCGAGCCACCCCGCCAGCTTGCTGGACTCTTCCCCGTCCCTGCCCCGTCGCGGTCGATCCAGGTACCGAAGCAACATCGTATGGTGCTGACGGGCCCTCGGTCAGGTCAACTAGTCGGCCTGGGCTGTGCGTTGGCTTAGGTAAGCCGCCCCCGGCAGGCGGCAATCGTCTGTCTCCGCCGACTGCGCGCAGTATTCTGAAATGATCAGTTAGTCCGTGGGGGCCTTCAGCCACTCGCTGCCGCCCAGCGGATAGTCGTAGGCCGGCCGCCCCACGTTGCCGCTCGTCCGGAACGGCTTGCCGTTGTCGTTGATCCTGACCGTCCCGTGCCGGTCCCCGCTGGACCAGTCCAGCTCCAGGTACCAGCTCACGTCATGCGCCTGGGCGTGCGCGGTCACGTAGAAGACCTCGGGGTCCGACTCGCTGACCTTGTAGGGGAAGTCCCGCTGCCCGGACTTGGGCGCGGTGTCCGGCCGCCCGGAGTCGAGGTCCACGTCGAAGGACTTCGTCGACACGTCGCCGCCCGCATCCGACACCCATGGAGTAGTCGCTCCAGGCGAGCGGCGCGCCCTTGCGCACGACACGCACATGGAGAGCCTCCACGACGACGGTCTGCTTCCCGGTGCCCTGCACGGTCAGCGCGAGCAACTGGTCGCCGCCCGCCACCGCGCCGAGCGCCCCGACCCATCCGCGCGCGTCCTGCTCAGTCGGCGGCGGGGGCACCTGCTCGGGCTGCCGGTTCACCAAGTAGTGCTGGCTGCAGGGACCTTCCCACTTGTACGGGTTGGCGATGACAGTGGGCGCGGTGGCGCCCTCGGCTCCCTCTGCGCCGGGGCCCCGCGGGGCGCCTGCGCCGCTCCGTGACGCAGACGCAGACACGGACGCCGTCGGGCTTCCGCCGCGCGACGCGGACGCCGAGGGCGACGTGTGCTTCGCGTCGGGCGTGGCGGTGGCGTCGGCGGCGTGCGACGAGACAGCCCCCGCAGGCCGCTTCCCGCCGTTGTCGTCCTTGCCGGGCACCAGGTTCACGACGAGCGCGGCAGCTACGGCGGCGGCTACGGCGGACCCGGCGAGCACAACGGTACGCCGACGCCGGCCACGACCGGCCGCGGAGTTCGGCTCCGGCAGCCCGCCAACCGCCAATGCTTCCGGCTGCAGCTCACGCGTCGGCCCCGGCTCACGCTCCGGCTCAGCCGCTGCCTCCGGAGCAGCCGCCGCCTCCGGCTCGGATTCCGCCTCCGGCTCGGCCACCGCCCGCTTCCGCCCCCGCAGCACATCCGCCCGCACCCACCGCCGATGCAGCTCCACCAGCTCCTTGGGCGTGGCCCCGCACAGCCGGGCGAAACGCTCCACGGGCGCGTAGTCCGTCGGTACGGCAGCCCCGTTGATGTACCGATGAAGGGTGGACGCACTCAGGTGCAGCCGCTTCCCGAGCACCCCGTAGCTGAGTCCGGACCGCTCCTTGAGCTCCCTCAGCAGTCCCGCGAACTCGTCCCCCGCCACCGTTCCTCCCTTTCCCACGTCCCAGGCAGCGTTCCAGGGGAACAGGATTCCCCCAGGTCAGAGCCGTACGAGCATTCCAGCGTCCCGAATGTCCCGGCAATGGTGGCGGCCGGGACGGAGCACCGCAAAAGATGAGGTCATCCAAGCACGCCGCCACCAGCACCCAGTCGGGGCGTGCACCCATCCATCCGTAATCGGGGGACCCACGCATGTCCGCACGCACCACCCGCACCCGCCTGTTCGCAGCCACGACGGTCGCGCTCGCCGCACTCGCCCTGACAGCGTGCGAGAGCGGAAAGGGCACCAAGGACGAGGGCGCGTCAACCACGTCCCAGTCCTCCACCAAGCCCGGCGCTTCGGGCTCCGGCGATTCGACGTCGAAGCCGGCCGGGAACGGCGGCAGCACGCCCGGCGCCGGCACTTCCGACAGCTCCACGAGCGGCAAGACCTCCTCCGGCACGACGGGAGCCACGGGAGCTACAAGCGGCAAGAACACGGACTCCAGCACCGGCAACAGCACCGGAACCGGCACCAAGAACCCTGCCTGCAACGGCTCCAACACCAAGACCACCGCCACCGAGCTCACCCGCCCGCTGAACACCCTCCTCCTCACCGTCACCAACACCGGCTCGAAGAACTGCGACCTCCTGGGCTACCCGATCGCCCGCTTCGGCGAGGCCCAGGCCGTTCCGCCGGTTGATGAGAAGACCCACCCCCAGGCGGTCGTCACCCTCGCGCCCGGCAAGTCCGGATACGCGAGCGTGCTCATGTCGATGGGCGACGGCAGCGGCAAGAACGGCTACACGGCCAATACCCTCACCGTCGCCTTCAACAGCGGCAAGACCGCGAGGCCGGCGCTCCCCGCGAAGGGCGTGTACGTCGACGACAAGATCCAGGTGACGTACTGGCAGTCCACCATGGACGACGCCGTCAACTAACGGCTGCGACGCGGGTCATCAACGGAGCCACAGCCTGATCGCAGCGAGGTGACCGTTACGCGAAAGACGAACGCTCTCTTGTCCTATCGGGCCGCCACGGCCCGGAGGCCCTTGAGCACGTTGATGGCCCGCTCGACCTCATCCCTGCGGGCATACCGCGCCCGGCCGAAACCAGCGGGGCGACAGCCTGCCGGTCGGCAAGTTGCCCGCGAAATGAAGCTCTACCCGGCCGCACTCCACAAACCACGCCTCCCGGCTGCTGACCTCTGCCACCGACGACGGCTGCCCGGCAACCCGGCGAACGAATGCGGTCACAGCACCAGGCGGCGGCTGCACCCGCCGGAGCGAGGCTGGTGATCGCCTTGAACTCCTCGGGGCTCAGTTCGATGTCCTGCGCGGCGAGATTCTCCCGGACGTGCTCGATGCTGGTGGTGCCGGGGATGGGCATGATCGCGGGCGAGCGGGCGAGCAGCCAGGCGAGCGCGACTGGGGAGACGGTCGCGCCGTTCCGGGAGGCGATGGGGTCGAGGACGCGGCGGATCGCGTCCGGGCCGCCGGTGTCCGTGGGTGCGCCGGGTCGCGCGAGTGAGACCGGCTGCCAGGGAACGAAGGCGGCGCCGGCCTCGACGGCCGCGTCCAGGAGAGCGTCCTCCTGGCGGTCGACGACGTTGAAGTGGGCGGTGACAGCGGCGATGTCGACGATCTCAAGCGCGGCGCGCAACTGGTCGGTGGTCACATTCGAACGGCCGATGTGCCGGATCATGCCCTCCCGGCGCATCGCGTCGAGGGTGCCGACCTGGTCTTCGCACGAGGCGTCCTTCGCGTAGCCGCTGTGCAGGTAGTACAGGTCGATCCGCTCGATGTCGAGGCGTCGAGCGCTCATATAGACGCACTGGCGGAGGTAGTTGTAGGCCACGTCGAGCTTCTGCCCGTCGCTGGTGTTGGACTGGCCGGGCGGCTGCCATGGCAAGAACAGAGAGACGGATTCGCCTACCGTCGCGGGCACGTTGGTGACCGCAGCGCCGGTCAGCCCGTCCGGACTGCTGAGCGACTCGGGCACCTGGAGCGCCAGCCGGCCGCCCTGCAGAGCCCACGTGCCGTGCCACGCCTCTTGCCCCGGCCAGTCGATGGCCCAGGCCCCGTCATCGACCGCGACGGTGTACGTCCGCTTCTCACCGCTGACCGACATCGACTCGACTTTCCACTTGCCGCGCACGGAGGCGGCGAATGCCTCGCCGGTGGGACCGGACGTCGCTCCCCCACCACCGGCCCCGCTGCTCCCCTTGTTCTCGCCGTTTGCCCCCGGAGATCGTCGCCGGGCGGCGTGCGGTACCGGACCTGCGCGAGTCTCCCGTCGCCGTCGCCGGCCCATGACTGGGCGATGAGCCGGTTGGCCGCCGCATACGGACGGTCCATCCCCGTCCCGCGCACCACGGCGACGCGGAACCCGGCTGCGGACGCTTCCGCTCCGCACACGTCGAGCAGCATCGTCTTCTCCACTCCCGGCTCGCCACGGGTACGCAGCCGCACCCCTCGACGGACTCTTCGACGCCTGGCCGCGAGAGCCCTCCCTGCCCCCACTACCGCATCCCACGGGACCGCACCGTCCCGCAAACCTACAGGTCAAACCACTTTCGCAAGGGTGACTGCCATGCCGCACCGCCGGCCCGCCTCTGACCCGTAGAAGACCGGGCACCGCGGCCAGTTGCTCATGCGGACGGGCTGCGGAAGTAGTGGCCCTTGTCGAGATCGTCGATGAGCCCCGGCTGTGTCGGCTCCCACCCCATCAGCTCGCGGGTCAGCGTGCTGGAGGCCGGCTGGTCAGCCCCGAGGATGCCGGCCAGCCAGGTGAAGTGCTCGTCTGCGTCCGCGGGAGAGATGGAGACCACTGGCAGGTTCAGATGGCGGCCGATGACCTCGGCGACGCCACGGAGGGGCACGCCTTCGTCCGCGACGGCGTGCAGCGTCGATCCAGCGGGGGCCTTCTCCAG
This sequence comes from Streptomyces inhibens, assembly GCF_003389455.1. GTDB lineage: Bacteria > Actinomycetota > Actinomycetes > Streptomycetales > Streptomycetaceae > Streptomyces > Streptomyces inhibens. The sequence continues at coordinate 21,735 of NZ_QUAC01000223.1, forward strand.
TGCGAGGCGGAACAGGTGTGCGGAATCGAGGCGGTGCACGGCGGGCCAGCGGTTGGTTCCGTCGCCGAAGTAGCCGGAGACGCCCTTGTCGCGGGCGATGCGGACCAGAGCTGCGATGAAGCCGTGGTCTCCTTCGCCGTGAACGGTCCGAGGGAGCCGGACAACGGACGAGCGGACGCCGTGGGAAGCGAGGGAGAGCACCCATTCGGAGGTGGCGGCCCGGGCCTGTTGGCCGTCGCCCCCGGCGGCCGCAGCCGGGGCGAGGCTGTGCCCGTCGCCTTCGGTCGCCACACGCCCGGGTTCCGCAGGCGTCCCGGAGGCGATGACGAACGGTCGGCCAGAACTCGCAAGCGCCTCACCGATCGCCTCGACAGCGCGGCGGTCCGCGTCGGTAGCGCCCTGGAAGTCCCCCGAGAGAGCGATGTCGTGCTTGAACGCGAGGTGGATCACGCTGTCCGATGCGGCAGCAGCGCTCCGCTGGGTGTCAAGATCGTCAAGAGTGCCACGCACCACCTCGGCTCCGGCTGAGGCCAGGGCTGCGGCGGAAGCGTCCGAACGGGCGAGCCCGACGACCTGATGGCCCGCGCCGATGAGCTCGTGAACGACGGCGGAGCCGATCCAGCCGGACGCGCCGGTGACGAACCGCGCATGTGAAAGACCTCCATGTGAGTCAACCGTCCGTGCCGCTGGGTTGCGCGACGACAGAGCGATGACAGTGACTGACATCGACCGCACCTGATGACAGTCACTGTCATTGCGTACGATCAAGGGCATGGGTCGATGGGAACCAAACGCACGCGGACGGCTGGAACAAGCGGCGCTGGAGCTCTACAGCGAGCGCGGGTTCGAACAGACCACGGTGAAGGAGATCGCCGAGCGAGCGGGACTCACGGAGCGAACGTTCTTCCGGCATTTCGCCGACAAGCGCGAGGTCCTGTTCCCCCACGCGAGCCCACTGCAGGAGTCCCTCGTCACCGGCCTCGGCGGCGCCCCTGATACGGCGGCGCCCATCGACGCGATAGCCGCGGGCCCTGGAGAGCGTCTCCGAGCTGTTCCGGGAACGCCGTGAACTCGCCCGACAGCGCCAGGCCGTCATCGCCGCCAACACGGAGCTCCAGGAACGCGAGCTGATCAAGCTCGCATCACTCGCCTCTGCGCTGGCCGATGCATTGCGCCGACGCGGCGTCGCAGACCCGGCCGCGAGCCTCGCCGCCGAGGTCGGGATAGCCGCCTTCAAGATCGCGTTCGGACGCTGGATCAGCGAGACCGGCCAGCGGGACTTTTCGCGACTCATCCGGGACTCGCTCGACGAACTCAAAGCCGTGACCGCGGGCAAGTAATCATCGGCGCCGGGCCGCGTGTTTCAAAGGCGGTCGCCTATGAAACAACGGCGGCACCCGCCGGTCGCGCTGCGAGTTTGATGTTTCATGAGTTGCTGCAAACGCCCTGGACGCTCGAAACACCCTCAGCCAGTGCTGCGTCAGGAGGTGTCCGGCGACGTTTGCCGTCACGGTCCCGCCGCCGACGGAACCGTCCAAGGCCCACGAAGGACGGTGGTGCGCGGGAATCCTCAGCGCAGGCCGCGTGGCGATGGTGCTGCTCCGAACCGAGGGTCGATACTCACCCAATGCGACTGTTTTACATGCATTGGGCAATGCTGGAAGCGTGACGCAGGAGGAGATTCCGGTGGAGCTGAACCTGACGGACAAGGTCGCCGTTGTCACTGGAGGCAGCAAGGGCATCGGCCTGGCCATCACCGAGGCACTCGGCCGTGAGGGCGCGCGCGTGGTTGTCGGCAGCCGCACTGAAACAACTGAGCTGGCAGCCCTGCGCAAGCGGTACGACGTCGCCTTCCACCCCGTCGATCTGGCCGACGCCGACGGTGCCGACACGCTGGCCCGGGCGGCAGCAGACCGGCACGGCCGGATCGACGTGCTGGTCAACAACGTCGGTGCCACCACGCCGCGCTCCAGCTTCCTCGACGTCGATGACGCAGCATGGATGCATGCCCTCAACATGACATTCCTGAGCGCGGTGCGCGCCAGCCGTGCGTCGTTGCCACACTTGCTGGCCCACGGCGAGGGGGCGATCGTCAACATCAGCTCGGTCAACGCCCGACTGCCCTTCCCCATGGTGGTGGACTATTCAGCGGCCAAAGCCGCGCTGAGCAACCTCACCAAAGCTCTGTCGGAGGAGTTCGCTCCCCGTGGTGTCCGCGTCAACGCCGTCGCTCCGGGACCCGTACGCACCCCGTTCTGGACTGCCCCCGGCGCCTTCGCCGACACCGTCGCGGCCAGTGCAGGCAGCACGGCACAGGAGGCCCTGGACCAGGTCGTACCCCAGCAGATGGGCATCTCCACCGGACGCATCACCGAACCCCGAGAAGTGGCCGACCTCGTGGTCTTCCTGGCCTCCCCGCGCGCCGGCAACATCACCGGAGCCGAATTCGTCATCGACGGAGGCCAGATCAAGACCACCTGACAAAGGCTCGAGCGAACCGCGCCGGTGGGCAGGTCTGTTGTCACCAGGGGGCGGACTATCCCGCGTGTGCGGGTAAACCTGGCCTGGTCCCCGTCGTTGGATGGGCCTGGATCTCCACGACAGGTAGAAACCCTGCCGGATGCCGTCTGCAAGGTGCTGGACACAGCCCCCGCCACCGGCTGGTCGCCGTCGGCAGCGACGGAACTGGCGGTCGGCACGAGCCTTCCGCCTGGGCGGTCTCGCCCATAGGCCCCCGCGCTGGTCCGCCGGTTTCTGCGGAGCCGTCGGCAGCCCTTACCGCTCGATCTGCGCCGGTGTCACCACAAGCCGCTCGTTGACCGACACCGCGATTAGGAAGTGACCGTAGCGGTGATTAGGAAGTGACCGTAGCGGTCAGCCCATAGTCCAGCTCTGCACCATCGACGAGCACCGCCTCGACAGTGCGCGTACTGGGGTCGATGTTGGCCACGATCCCGTTCCCGGCGTAGCGGGGGTAGCCCGAGGCGCCCGTCTCGCCTGTCGCCTCGACGACCGCCGATCGCACGGCTGAGTCCTCCACGGAGGCACCGCCTCTGTCCTCAACATGTTCGGGGACCAACAAGATCGTGAAGCGCTGCGGCTCTGTAGTCACGCTCCGATATTTAAGTGCCTGTGGCACCAGCCGTGGGACAGGCGCGCGGCATCGGAGTTGCCCATGCGGGCGTTCCCCGAAGACCGCCGAGTCGTACCCGGCAGCCGTCACCCTCGCATCGCTGCTGATGTGGGCATGGCCTTTGACACGACAACTCCTGGTCCGAGCACGGTTCGAAGCACCGGCCAAGCTGCGTCTGATCAGCCCGCACTACACCCCCCGAGGACGATGCCGACAACCATCTGACCGCAGGCTCACTCACCGAGTGGTTCGACGTCATCATCCACACCCAACAGGCATCGCCGGTACGAGCGGAATGAACACGGTGTGCCCGTCCGCGTCCGTGAGGGCTGCCTCGCTCCCCTGGCCTTCCCCGGTGCCGGCCTGACGGGGGAATCCCCTCCTCTGTTGTCGTTGCCCCTACGTTCGCTCCACGCAGTAGTGACGCTGACCGGCGCGATCGTCGGGGCGATCAGCGTCACCGCGTCCAGCGCCGATGTTCCGTACGTGGCCACCATGCCCGACTGGTCAAACCGGTCCGCTCCGCGACCGCGGAGCTCCCCGACGTTCACCATGGCGATCTGAACCTCCTCCTGGCCCCGCTCCGCCCACGCGAAGTTCTCCCTTCGCGCAGAAACGGGGTGCCGACATGGCCCTCGTACGCTTCGCGTAGGAGGGATCGCTCTGCGCCGGCGGAAGATGGGGCCGGTGGAGTACGGCGGAGCCAGCCTCGACGCGGCCGAACAGGTCGTTCTGGTCGAGGACTTGACCCGAGCGAGCATTCGTTTCGGATCCCACAACGACGCGTTCGGCATCACGATGCTCCGCTGGTCCGAACCGGGCCTGCTGCGGGATCGAATCTCGCCTCCCTTCGCCAAAGGCCCGGCTCGACGGAGACCGATGGGTACTGAAAGGCCAGAAGCTCTGGCCTTCCGGAGCACACCGGGCGAACTGGATGTTCGTACTCGCCCGGACGAATCCTAAGGCGGTCGCGCGTCGCTGGATCAGCATGCTGCTCGTCCCGCTTGACCAACCCGGCATCGAGGTCCGCCCGATCCGCAACGTCACCGGCGAGACCGACTTCAACGAGGTGTTCTTCGACGCGGCCACTACTTGAGCGGGAGTTGCTGGTGGGTGAGATCGACAGGGGGCTTCCCCCTGAAGCACGGACACCGTTTGCTATGCAGCAGCGGTCAGCGTAACCGATCGTTGTTCGAAGGTGATCGGGCTGATCTGGCCGAGCGTTGAGTGCCTGCGCCACATGTTGTAGCGGGTAACCCACCGGAACATGGCGAGCCGCACCTCACCCGCTCCTGACCACCATTTCGTTCCTTGCGGCGTCTCGCAGGCTGCCGCCACGCGTGCGGGCTGCGGCCTTGAGGGCATCGGTGACCAGCTCGGTGCGCATCTGGTCAGCGATCGACCAGCCCGCAAGCCGCTTCGAGCACAAGTCCAACACCGCAGCCAGATAAAGAAATTGACCGTCACCGACCAGAAGATAGGTGATGTCGCCGACGTACTTGGTGTTCGGCACCTTGGCGGTGAAGTCGCGCTGGATCAAGTCCGGGACGACTTCAGCCGACGGTTCGGCAATCGTGGGGCGGACCTTCTTGCGCACATGCACTCCGCCGGGCGATCTCGGTGTCCATTGCCGACCCCGCCACCGCCCCGGGATCCCCGGCCTTCTCCACGGCCTTCACCCAGGTCCGCAGCGTCTCGTGGTTTACCCCGAGGTCCTTGGCCACCGACGCGATCGCCCGCCCGGCCTGGAGCGGTACAGCGCGAAGGCATCGGCCCGGAACTCAGCCGAGTATTTGTACGCCCCCAAGGGGAAATCCTGTTCTCCGGATCCTCACGATCCAATGATCAGAGTGTGCACGCTCAGGGGGAAACACCCGTGGGGCTCCCTTCCCCTTGCCCAACTGACGTCGCGGGCAGGCGAGATGGGATGATCAGCCGCATGGATCGCACACAGGGCGGGGCGTGGCTCGTCTTTCTCGTGGTGATGGGGCTGGTCGGCGTGACCGCGGTCAGCAGCCAGGTTCACCTCCACGACGCCTACGGGCTGCAAGCGGAGGGACCAGAGCCGTGGGTGGACTACAAGGGCCCCTACAAGCCGCAGGAATCGGCGGCCTACCGGCGGGGGCCGAAGCCGGACGCCTTCTACGTCTCCTACGTTTCACCGGAAGACGGCGGCTGAGCCCCCTGGGGGTTCAGCAGGCTTCCCACACGGCGCTGTGCCGGTGGCGGTCTTGGGAATGTCGGCGCCATCGATGTCGTCACCGGCGTGGGCCAGGTGCCGGAGTTCCTTCAGCGCCTGGCCAACGCAGTGCCGGGTCGGGACTCTCGAAACTCTTCCGGCAGTTAAGAACTCCTAACGAAATGATCTTCGAGGTGGTTGGATCACTCCGGGACCGTTGATCCGGGGGTGTGGGGTGGCTCGGCCGA
>NZ_QUAC01000018.1 GCF_003389455.1 Streptomyces inhibens
CGGACGGCCGGGGCAGCACCCGGCCGCGGGCGGGCGGACCGGCCGGCACGGTGGTGCGGCTGCCGGGCCGGGCGCGGCTGGTGCTGGAGACCCCGGTGGATCCGGGCGGCGTACGGCTGTGGTGGGCGCGGGTGGCGGGCGCGCGGGTGCCGGAGCTGATGCGGCTCCACGGGCGGCCGATCCGCTACGGCTACACGGACCGGGACCAGCCGCTGGCCGCGTATCAGACCGTCTTCGCGGTGGACTCGCCCGGCGGCGGCAGCGCGGAGATGCCGAGCGCCGCCCGGCCCTTCACCGCCGACCTGGTGGCGCGGCTGGTCAGCAGGGGGGGTGCAGTTCGCGCCGATCTCGCTGCATACGGGGGTCGCGTCGGCGGAGGCGTTCGAGCCGCCGTATCCGGAGCGGTTCGTGGTGCCGCCGGCGACGGCGTGGCTGGTGAACGCCGTACGGGCGTGGCGGAGAGCGGCGCCGCGGGCGGGTGGCCCGGCGCGGGGCGGCTCGGGCGGGCGGGTCATAGCGGTCGGCACCACGGCCGTACGGGCCCTGGAATCGGCGACCGGGGCGGACGGGCGGGTGCGGGCCGCGGCCGGCTGGACGGACCTGGTGGTGACGCCGGAGCGCGGGGTGCGGGCGGTGGACGGCCTGCTCACCGGGCTGCACGAGCCCACCGCCTCGCATCTGCTGATGCTGGAGGCGGTGGCGTCGGCGACGGCGGACGGGGAGGCGCTGCGGCGCGCGTACGCCGCGGCGGTGCAGCGGCGCTATCTGTGGCACGAATTCGGCGATCTGCATCTCCTGCTGCCGGGGTGAGTTCCAGACTCGGCGCATGTCGCCATCAACGAGGAGCTGGGTGCCGACCCACGGCGCCCCCTACCGGCCGGTGCCGTACCGGCCCGAGCGGATGCCCGTAGCCGAGTCGCTGGCCCGCGCCGCCGAGCTGCGGGAGCGGATGGACCAGCGACGTACGGTCCGCCAGTTCGCCGCCGACCCGGTGCCGGAGCAGGTGGTGAAGGACGCGATCGCCTGTGCGGCCACCGCGCCGTCCGGGGCGCATCAGCAGCCATGGACGTTCGTCCTGGTCAAGGACCCCGAGGTACGCCGCCGGATCAGGACGGCGGCGGAGGCGGAGGAGCGGGTCTCCTACGAGGGGCGGCTGGGCGAGGAGTGGCTGGCGGCGCTGCGGCCGCTGGGCACGGACGAGGTCAAGCCGCATCTGACGGATGCCCCGCAGCTGATCGTCGTCTTCCAGCAGCGGCACTGGCTGGGCGCGGACGGCAGCAAGCGCAAGCACTACTACGTGGACGAGTCGGTGGGCATCGCGGTCGGCATGCTGCTGTCCGCGCTGCATCTGTCGGGGCTGGCGGCGCTGGTGCACACACCGAGCCCGATGCGCTTCCTGCGGGAGGTGCTGGGGCGGCCGGCCAACGAGAAGGCGTTCGCGGTGATTCCGGTGGGCCATCCGGCCCCGGAGTGCGAAGTGCCCGATTTGATCCGAAAGTCCCTTGATCAGGTCATGGTCGAGATCTGACGCACACAGACTGTGCATTTGCAATTACGTCCGGCGAGATAAACCCTTCCGCACTGTGACGCCGCGCATAGGACGCACATCACTTACGACCCGGGTTAGTGGACCCCTAAAAACGGTGTGAGCTGGGAAGCGACCATTCGGGACGCGATATTCCCGCTATGGGTTCCACTAACTCGGATCGTACGTCACACCTTTGCCTGGCGAATTTCCGGCCGCTAAGAATGGCTCCCATCGCTCGGCGCCGTGATTGAAAGCTCGGCGTTGGCCGCCGCTCAAGGCCCGTGCGATGCCCCCCATTGGAAGGTCTGTCCCGCCATGCCCAAGCACGCCACTTCTGGTCTCCACCGCCTGACCCGGACGCACAAGCTCTCCGTCGCTGGTGTCGCCGCCGCCGGTGCCGCCGCTCTGGTCTTCGCCGTCGTTCCGGGTGCTGACGCCGATCAGGCAAAGAGCCAGGCCACTGCCGTCGAGAATGTGAAGCCGGTTGCCTTCGCCGCGGTCGGCACCGCCGCAAAGGCCCAGCAGGCCACGATCACCAAGCAGGCCGACGACTCCGCCGCCAAGGGCAAGGCCGAGGCCGCCGCCAAGAAGGCCGCTGCCGAGAAGGCTGCCGCCAAGGCGAAGGCCGCCGCCAGGGCGAAGGCTGTCGCCGCGGCCAAGGCCGAGAAGGCGCACCAGGCAAAGCAGGCCGCGAGCCGGTCCGCCGTCCGCGCCGCGATCCCCGCCGCGGCCCCGAAGCCGGCCGCCAAGCCGGTCGCCAAGCCCGCGGCCAAGACCTACCCGGACAACCTCGACGGCTGGATCCGCGAGTCGCTGGACGTCATGGCCAAGAAGGGCATCCCCGGCTCGTACAACGGCATCCACCGGAACATCATCCGGGAGTCGAGCGGTAACCCGATGGCGATCAACCTCTGGGACATCAACGCCAAGAACGGCATCCCGTCCAAGGGCCTGCTGCAGGTCATCGACCCGACCTTCAAGACGTGGCACGTCGAAGGCACCTCGTGGAACATCTACGACCCGGTCGCCAACATCACCGCCGCCTGCAACTACGCGGCCGACAAGTACGGCTCGATGGACAACGTCAACTCGGCCTACTGAGCCACTGGTTCACGCAGTCCGCGTATGCACACACCGCCGAGGGGCGGCACCCGGTGTCGGGTGCCGCCCCTCGGGCGTATGAGCGCTCGGCGCTACTTGCGCATGACCTCCGGCTCGTGGCGGCGCAGCAGCCGCGCGACGGCGAAGGCGAGCCCGATGCCCAGACTGATCAGGATGATCATGTCCATCACGTAGACGCCGGTCTGGTGCTTCCACAGCGGGTCCGGGTTGCCCGGCTCCCACGGCAGCAGGGTGTTCATATCGGCGGTCGCGCCCATCGCGGCGACGGCCCAGCGCGAGGGCATCAGCCAGGCGAACTGGGCGACGCCCACGGTGTCGAAGAGCTGGAAGAGCACGCCGGTGAAGACGACCTGGACGATGGCGAACATGACCAGCAGCGGCATGGTCTTCTCGGCCGTCTTGACCAGCGCGGAGATGATCAGGCCGAACATCATCGAGGTGAAGCCCAGCGCGATGATCGCCAGCGCCATCTCGATGGCCGGGGCCTTCGCCACCACCACGCCCTCGGTGGGCATGTTCCGGGTCCAGAAGCCGATCGTCGCGATGATCACGCCCTGGAAGGCGGTGACCACGCCGAGCACGATCACCTTGGACATCAGATACGCCGACCGTGACAGGCCGGTGGCCCGTTCACGCTCGTAGATGACCCGCTCCTTGATCAGCTCACGGACCGAGTTGGCCGCACCCGAGAAGCACATACCGACCGCGAGGATCAGCATGATCGTGCTGGCGTCGCGGTTGGTGCGGCCCTTGGCCATCGGCCCGTAGCCGAGGCCGAAATTGCTGGGGATCAGCATCGAGACCACACCGAGCACCGCCGGCAGGATCACCATCAGGGCCAGGAAGCCGCGGTCGGAGGCGAGCACCGAGACATAGCGCCGCATCAGCGTCCACAGCTGCGAGCCCCAGCTCTGGGACTTCTGCATCCGGGCCGGCGGCGGCTGGATCGTCACCGACTGCGGGGCGACGGCGTCGATGTCCGCGGCGTACATCTGGTAGTGCGGGGAACCGCGCCAGCGGCCCATCCAGTCGTAGTCGCGGTAGTTCTCGAAGGCCGAGAAGACATCCGCCCAGGTGTCGTACTGGAAGAAGTTGAGCGCTTCCTCGGGCGGGCCGAAGTAGGCCACGCCGCCGCCCGGGGCCATCACCAGCAGCTTGTCGCAGATACCGAGTTCGGCCACCGAGTGGGTGACGACCAGAACCGTACGGCCGTCGTCGGCGAGGCCGCGCAGCAGCTGCATGACATCGCGGTCCATGCCCGGGTCGAGGCCGGAGGTCGGCTCGTCCAGGAAGATCAGCGACGGCTTGGTCAGCAGCTCCAGGGCCACCGAGACGCGCTTGCGCTGGCCGCCGGAGAGCGAGGTGACTTTCTTGTCCTTGTGGACGTCGAGCTTGAGCTCGCGCAGCACCTCGTCGATCCGAGCCTCGCGCTCGGACTCCGCGGTGTCACCGGGGAAGCGGAGCTTGGCGGCGTACTTGAGGGCCTTGGCGACGGTCAGTTCCTTGTGCAGGATGTCGTCCTGCGGGACCAGACCGATGCGCTGGCGCAGCTCGGCGAACTGCTTGTAGAGGTTCCGGTTGTCGTAGAGGACATCGCCCTGGTTGGCGGGGCGGTAGCCGGTCAGCGCCTTGAGCAGCGTGGACTTGCCGGAGCCGGACGGGCCGATGACGGCGATCAGCGACTTCTCCGGGACGCCGAAGGAGACGTCCTTGAGGATCTGCTTACCGCCGTCGACGGTGACCGTGAGGTGGCGGGCCGAGAAGGAGACCTCGCCGGTGTCGACGAACTCCTCCAGGCGGTCGCCGACCAGCCGGAAAGTGGAGTGGCCGACGCCGATGATGTCGTTCGGGCCGATCAGCGCCGTACCGGACTTGGCGACCGGCTGGCCGTTGACGTAGGTGCCGTTGTGGCTGCCGAGGTCGCGGATCTCGAAGCGGCCGTCGGGTGTGGCGCGGAACTCGGCGTGGTGGCGGGAGACCTGGAGGTCGGAGACGACCAGTTCGTTCTCCAGCGCACGACCTATGCGCATCACCCGGCCCGTGTCGAGGCGGTGGAACGTGGTCGGGCTGCGGTCACCGTGGACCGGTGCGCCGTCCGCCTTCTGCGCGGGGCGCTCCTGGGGCTGCCGGGCCTGCTGCGGGGGAACGGCCTGCTGCGGCTGCTGGGCCTGCTGCGGCGGGAGGTACGGCTGCTGCTGAGCTTGTGGCGGCGCCTGCCAGCCCTGCTGGGCGGGCGGCTGCTGCTGGACGGGCGGCTGCTGGGCCTGCGGCTGGTGCGCGGGGGGCGCCTGCCAGCCCTGCGCGGCCTGCTGCTGCGGCGCCATCGCGGGCGGCGCGCTGAACGCGTCGGCCGTCGGCGCCGGGGCCGACAGGGTCACCCGAGGACCGTCGGTGGCGTTGCCCAGATGCACGGTCGAGCCGGGGCCGATCTCCATCTGGTGGATCCGCTGGCCCTGGACGTAGGTGCCGTTGGTGCTGCCCTGGTCTTCGATGATCCAGCTGCGGCCGGCCCATCGCACGGTGGCGTGCCGCCAGGAAACCCTGGCGTCGTCGAGCACCATGTCGCCCTGCGGATCACGGCCCACGTTGTAGGACCGGGACGGGTCGAGCGTCCAGGTCCTTCCGTTCAATTCGAGTACGAGTTCAGGCACTCCATGCCCCATTACATAGTCCCCCGAGTGACGCCCTGAATGGGAAGTCTAGGGATGGCGAACATCGTGAGGAACTATTTCAGGCTCGGCCCTCCGACCGGAAACCGGGACGGGANCTGAATGGGAAGTCTAGGGATGGCGAACATCGTGAGGAACTATTTCAGGCTCGGCCCTCCGACCGGAAACCGGGACGGGACTGGGGTGCGAACGGCTCCTGTTGGGGCCGCCAAACACTCCCGGAGCGCGGGAAGAACCCATGGATGCGCAGGGATCACCGGATTACGGGTGTTCCGGACGCGGCGCTCTCCGGCGGGGTGGACGGGGCCCGCCAAGGACGTCATGCGCGCCCGCCACAGAGGCCGCATGATGGGATGAAGCAGACAAATCAATGATCGATATCGCGGTCCGCCGCGGTTGCGTTCCGTCATCGGTCCGAACGCGTCGCCCCGGCACGGGTGTTGGCGTGGGCGCGCTCCGGCCCCTGCCTGCGGGCCGGGGCGGGCCGGACACGACTCGATAACGATCGACGGGGCTCGCGGGGCGGGGGCCATGGGGTGCGGGCGCGGAGGCACGGGGCCGGGCGGGTCCGAACCCCGGACACCCGTACGGACGCGACGGCCCGGCGGTTACCGTAAGGGCACCATGAGCGCATCGCAGATCCCGCCTGCCACCGCCGTACCGGGCGATGACGTACCGACCCTCCTCGTGAAGATCTTCGGGAAGGACCGGCCCGGCATCACCGCAGGTCTCTTCGACACCCTCGCTGCCTACTCCGTCGATGTCGTGGACATCGAACAGGTGGTGACCCGGGGGCGCATCACGCTGTGCGCGCTGGTCACCGCCCCCTCCCCCGCCCAGGGCTCGACCGGTTCCTCCGAGGGCGACCTGCGGGCCACCGTGCACAGCTGGGCCGAGTCGCTGAACCTCCAGGCGGAGATCATCTCCGGCCGGGGCGACAACCGTCCGCGCGGCACCGGACGTTCGCATGTCACCGTGCTGGGGCATCCGCTCACCGCGGAGTCGACCGCCGCCATCGCCGCCGCCATAACGGCCATCGGCGGCAACATCGACCGCATCTTCCGGCTTGCCAAGTATCCGGTGACCGCCGTCGAGTTCGCGGTCTCCGGCGCGGCGACCGAGGCGCTGCGCAGCGTGCTGGCCCCCGAGGCCGCGCAGCTCGGCGTGGATGTCGCCGTGGTGGCGGCCGGGCTGCAGCGCAGGGCCCAGCGGCTGGTCGTCATGGACGTCGACTCGACGCTCATCCAGGACGAGGTCATCGAGCTGTTCGCGGCGCACGCCGGCTGTGAGGCCGAGGTCGCCGAGGTGACCGCCGCCGCGATGCGCGGCGAGCTGGACTTCGAGCAGTCGCTGCACGCCCGGGTCGAGCTGCTCGGCGGGCTGGACGCGTCCGTGGTCGACGCCGTACGCAAGGAGGTACGGCTCACCCCCGGCGCCCGCACCCTGGTGCGGACCCTCAAGCGGCTCGGCTATCAAGTCGGCGTCGTATCGGGCGGTTTCACGCAGGTCACCGATGCGCTCAAGGAGGAGCTGGGGCTGGACTTCGCCTCCGCCAACACCCTGGAGATCGTCGACGGCAAGCTCACCGGCCGGGTCACCGGCGACATCGTGGACCGGGCCGGCAAGGCCAGGCTGCTGCGTGACTTCGCGCATCAGGCCGGGGTGCCGCTGGACCAGACGGTCGCGATCGGTGACGGCGCCAATGACCTCGACATGCTCAACGCGGCCGGCCTCGGCGTCGCCTTCAATGCCAAGCCGGTGGTGCGGGAGGCGGCGCACACCGCGGTGAATGTGCCGTTCCTGGACACCGTGCTGTATCTGCTGGGCATCACCCGCGAAGAGGTCGAGGCGGCGGACACCCACAGCGAGTGAGCGCGGCCGGCCCCGGCGGCCGGGCGTGGGTGACCTACGGGAGACATACCGAAGATCTACGGGAGAAGGGCCCCGGCGGGTGCCGGGGCCCTTCTGTGTGGCCTGTGCGCCTCGGCAGCCGGGCCCGGGGCCGTTCGCCTCAGCGGCGCCGGTGGTGGCTGCCGTGGCTCATTCGTGCGGGGGGAGGTAGGCGACGAGACGGCCGACGCCGTGCTCCACGGACTTCCAGGAGCCGGTGAACTCGATCACGGCGATCGCCGCCGTCGGGAACCCGCCGCGGTTCATCCGCGGCAGCAGATCGCCCTCCGCCTCGCCCGCGAGCGCGTCCGCGAGGGCGTGCATCCCCGGATTGTGGCCGACCACCATCAGGTCGTTCACCTCGTCGGAGGTCTCGTTCAGCAGCGCGAGGAGCTCGCCGAGGGAGGCCTCGTACAGTCGCTCCTCGTAGACGGTCTTGGGCCGCTGCGGCAGCTCGTGGACGAAGAGCTTCCAGGTCTCCCTGGTGCGGGCAGCGGTCGAGCACAGGGTCAGATCGGGGGTGATCCCGGCTCCGGCCAGCCGGCGGCCGGCGGCCGGGGCGTCCTTACGGCCGCGCTCGGCGAGCGGGCGCTCATGGTCGGATTCCTCCGACCATTCGGCCTTTGCGTGTCGGAGGAGGACAATCCGGCGGGGTGTGTCGGCGCTCATGCGTCCCAGCTTCGCACGAAAGACGGCGCGTGGCGCGGGGTGTTGAAGCGCTCCCCCCTGCAGGGTGACGCGCGGGCCGCAAGGGGGCATCACGCGCCGATGCGGACAAGCCCGGCGAGGAATTCCAGCAGCGCGGCCAGGCCCTGCGGGGCGCTCGCCGCACTCGCCTCGGAGGGGCTCGCCACCAGCGCCAACAGGGCTATGAAGGAGACCACCGGCAGGGCCAGCGCCCACCACGGCAGCCGCTTCCGCAGGCGGTGGGCCTTGGCTGCGGGTGACCGGCTGAACACGGCGGACATACGGATCGCCTCCGCGGCGCATCGAAGGGGCGCGCGCCCGCGGGCTGCGGCGCGCTCACCGCTGCGGTGCGGTGTACTTCGAAGCTACGGATCACCGGCGGCCGTTCCCACCCGGGAAGCCACCCACTTACCCCTGACCCTGACCCCCTAGGGGACGGTGGGGATATCCCCACCCCCACCCCCCGCAGGGCCGGGCCGCCGCCCGGTCATGGCGCGGCGATACTCGCGATGATCGCGACGACGACGGTCACACCGAGCATGAGGCCCAGGACCAGGAGCAGCTTCTTCTGGCCACCCTGCGGATTCGGTTCGAGCACTGGCATGCGCCCAGTGTCGCACTCACGACTCGTCCTCGATCCGGCGGTCCCGCCCGGCCAGCACCCCCACCGCGATCTGCGGCACCATGAGCCCCGCCATCAGGGCGATCGGCAGCCCCCAGCCCCCGCTGTGCTGGTAGAGCGTGCCGACCAGCAGCGGTCCGGGGATGGAGATCAGATAGCCGACGCTCTGTACGAAGGCCGAGAGCTTGACGACCCCGGCGGAGCTGGTCGAGCGCATCCCGATCATCGTCAGGGCCAGCGGGAAGGCGCAGTTGGAAATGCCCATCAGCAGCGCCCAGACCCAGGCGCCGGCGGCCGGTGCCAGCCACAGCCCTGCGTAGCCGGCCAGGCCGCAGATGCCCAGCAGCACCGCGAGCGGACCCTGATGCCGCATCCGGGTCGCCAGCCGCGGCAGAACGAAGGAGAGCGGGACGCCCATCGCCATCGTGACGGCGAGCAGCACGCCCGCCGTACCCGCCGAGACCCCGGCGTCGCGGAAGATCTGCGGCATCCAGCCCATCGTGATGTACGCGGCGGTGGCCTGCAGACCGAAGAAGACGGCCAGCGCCCAGGCGGTCGGTGACGAGGTGATCCGTACGGGGGGTTCCGCGGGCCGCGCCGCCTCGCCCGCGGACGGTCCGGCGGCGGTGCGGCGCTGCCGTATCACCGCGAGCCAGGGCAGCACGGCAACCGCGGCGAGGGCGCCCCACACCGCCAGGCCGGTGCGCCAACTGCCGCCCAGCGCCTCGGTCATGGGGACGGTGAGCGCCGCGGCGAGCGAGGTGCCCAGCGCCAGCGCCATCGAGTAGAGGCCGGTCATCGGGCCGACCCGGTCGGGGAACCAGCTCTTGATGACGACCGGCATCAGGACGTTGCTGACCGCGATGCCGGCCAGGGCGAACGCGCTGGCAGCGAGGAAGCCGCCGGTGCCGCCGGCGTACGGGCGCGCCACGACGCCCACGGCGATCGCGGCCATGCCGGCGCAGACGACCGCACCGGGCCCCCAGCGCCTGGCCAGCCGGGGCGCCGCGATACCGAAGACGGCGAAGCACAGCGGCGGCACGGAGGTCAGCAGCCCGGCGAGGGTGCCGCTCATGCCGAGACCGTCGCGGACCTCCTCCATGAGCGCGCCCAGGCTGGTGATGGCCGGCCGGAGGTTGAGTGCGGCGAGAACGAGACCGGCGATCACGATTCCCGGCAGCCGGCGGCCGGCGGCCCCGGCGGCCTTCGGCGCGGCTCCCTGGGGGCCCGGCTGCGGCCCCGGG
>NZ_QUAC01000224.1 GCF_003389455.1 Streptomyces inhibens
CCGGTCCCCACCGAGCCGGCGGCCCCCGCGCCGCCGCCCCGGGCCGGCCGCCCCGCCTCCTTCCGCGACACCGCCGCCTTCCACCTGGCCAACAGCCAGGAGCTGTGGAACGGCGCCCCCGAGCGCGCCGCCGGCAGCCGAGCGAGCACCCCGCCCCCCGTCCGCGAACCGGCCTCCGCCACCCCGTCGGCGGCGCCCGGCAGCGAGCCGCCCATGCCCGGCGCCGTGCGTCCGCAGCAGCCGCCCTGGCCCCGAACTCCCCTCCCGCACCAGGGAGTTGGGCCCGCCACCGGCATGCCCGCCGCACCCCGGCCCTCGGCCGGCCGCCGCCCCGGCGCCCGGCTGCTCGGTGCCGTGGCCTGCCTCGTCCTCGGCATCGGCCTCATCGGCGGTGCCGCGGTCGGGAGTTGGCTCGCCGACGACTCCGCCGACGCCACACCCACCGCCGAGGCCGCCTTCGCCAAGGGCCATGACGTCTGGCACAACACCCCCGTCGACACCCTCTTCCCGCGCACCGTCAACGGCCTGGGCGTCGGCCCCGGCGGCGCCGACCGGACCTGGACCCGCATCGCCGTCGCCCCCGACAGCGGCTGCACCGACGCCTACGACCCCAAGCTCGCCCAGGCGCTCGCCACAGCGGGCTGCACCCGGCTGCTGCGCGCCACGTACGTCGATGCCACCCGCAGCAGCGTCATCACGGTCGGCGCCCAGACCACCAAGGCCGACCAGCCCGGAATGATGGCCCTCAACACCCGCTTCAGCACCAAGAGCCTGGGCACCCGCACCGACCTGCTGCCGCTGCCGTACGCCGCCAAGGGCACCCCGGCCGCCGGCTTCGGCCGCGCCCAGCGGGCCAGTTGGACCGTCCGGGTGCTCATCGACCTCCCGGTCATCGTCTACGCCGTCTCCGGTTTCGCCGACGGCCGCGCCATCAGCGAGCCGCAGCCCGCCGAGGCCGCCACCCGGCCCGGCGCCACCACCGCCCCGGCCGAGTCCGGCCTGGGCCACGACGCGAAGGACCTCGCCGACCGCGTCGAGGCGGCCTTCCGCAAGGCGTCCGGCAGCCCCACCCAGACGACGGAGACAGCGCCATGAGGACGACCGTGCTGCGCGGCACCGCCATCGCGCTGGCCTGTGCCGCGCTCGCCGTACTGCCCGCCGTGCCCGCACAGGCCGACGCCATCCGCGCCCAGCAGTGGGGCCTGGAAGCCATCCACGCCCAGCAGGCCTGGCACACCACCAAGGGCGAGGGCATCACCGTCGCCGTCCTGGACACCGGCGTGGACGCCAACAACCCCGACCTGACGGACCAGGTCCTGCCCGAGAAGGACCTGGTCGGCTTCGGCGCCGGTCCCGGCGACCGGTCCTGGGCCCAGCACGGCACCGGTATGGCCAGCGTCATCGCGGGCCACGGCCATGGCGCGGGCCGCGACGACGGAGTGCTCGGGGTCGCCCCGGCCGCCAAGATCCTGCCGGTCCGGGTGATCCTTGAGGACAACGACCCGCAGCGCCAGCGGGCCCGTACCGAGAAGGCCGGCGCCCTCGCGGACGGCATCCGCTGGGCCGCCGACCACGGCGCCGACGTGATCAATATGTCGCTGGGCGACGACAGCGAGTCCGCGCACCCCGAGCCGCGCGAGGACGCCGCCATCCAGTACGCCCTGGGCAAGGGCATCCCCGTCGTCGCCTCCGCGGGCAACGGCGGCCTGAAGGGCAACCACGTCTCCTATCCCGCCGCCTACCCGGGCGTCATCGCCGTCACCGCCATCACCCACCCGGGAAACCGCGCCGGCTTCTCCACCCGCCACTGGTACGCCACGGTCAGCGCGCCCGGCGAAGGCATCGCCATGGCCAACCCCGACAACACCTACTACTTGGGCTGGGGCACCAGCCCCGCCGCCGCCTTCGTCTCCGGCGCCGTCGCCCTGATCCGCTCCGCGCACCGCGACCTGAGCCCGGACCAGATCCGCCGGCTGCTCACCTCCACCGCACAGGACACCCCCGAGGGCGGCCGCAACGACGACTACGGCGCCGGCCTGGTCGACCCCGCCGCCGCCATCAAGGCCGCCGCCGATCTGAAGCCCACCCCCCAGAAGCCGTCCCCCGCCGCCTACGCCCACCGCTACTTCGGCCCCGGCCCCACCGCGGACGACACCGACGCCACCACCACCGGCTGGCTCCCCTGGACCGCCGGTGCCGCGGGCCTCGTCCTCATCGCGGCCTCCCTCGTCGTCTGGCGCCGCCGCTCCTCCTGAGGCGCCCGAAGCCACGCGCGGCGGAATCCGGGAAAACCCGAGCCGATACGCTCAGGTCCGTGCAGAAGAACATCCCGGACCCCGGTTTCTCCGACGACGACGGCTCCGCCGACCCCGCCCTCGCCGCGGCCCTGGCGGCCTACGACCGGGACCGCGGTGCCGAGCCGCAGCTCCTGTCGGCGCTGGCGGGCGCCCGCGTCCTCGTGCCCGTCGTGGCCGTACTCGGCGAGGTCGAGACGGGTCCGGACGGCCTCCGCCGCGAGAAGACCAGCGATATGGCCGTCCCCACCCTCCAGGCCCCGGACGGCCGCCGCGCCCTCCCCGCCTTCACGTCCATGGAGACCCTGCAGCGCTGGCGCCCGGACGCCCGCCCCGTGGCGGTCCCGCTCCGGCAGGCGCTGCTGGCCGCCTCCCACGAGCAGGCCGACACCGTCGTCGTCGACCTGGCAGGACCGGCCACCTACCAGCTCACCGGCCCCGCCCTGCGCGCCCTCGCCGAGGGCCGCGAGAGCGCCGACCCGCTCGCCGACCCGGCCGTCACCGACGCCCTGCGCGCCCTGCTCGCCGCCGAGCCCGCCGTTCTCCTGGCCCGCCTTGCCCCGTCCGACGAAACCGACGCCACCCTCGCGCTCGGCCTCGCCGCCGGCGCCCCGACCGCCGAGGTCGCCCAGCGACTCGCGCAGGCACTGGCCGCCGACGAGGTCCTGCGCGCCCGCCTAGTCCGCGGCCTGGACCTGGCCCTTCTGCCCCCCGGCGCCACGACGGCCGGAGAACCGCTCTATCAGCGTTGACACACCACCTCGGGGGCCTGGCACCCCCGACCGGGCTCCCGGCCGCCAACGGGCGCGTTGCTCTCCCCGGCCGCACAATGCGAGGAGAGCTCAAGATCCACGCGAGGAGAGCCCCCCATGGAGAAAACGGAGACCAGCACGATCCTGACCCGCACGGTCGTATCCGAATTCCTCGGCACGCTGCTCCTGGTGTTCTTCGCCGTCGGCTCGGCTGTGCTGGCGGGCGAATACATCGGCACCTTCGGCATCGCCCTGGCCTTCGGCTTCACCATGCTGGCGCTTGCCTACGCCCTCGGCCCGATCTCCGGCTGCCACATCAACCCCGCGGTCACGCTGGGCCTGCTGCTGGCCCGCCGCATCACGCTGCGTACCGCCACGGAGTACTGGATCGCCCAGGTGGTCGGCGCCATCGTCGGCGCGGCGCTGCTCTTCCTGGTCGCCAAGCAGGTCCCCGGGCTGCAGACCCATGGGACCTTCGGCACGAACGGCTGGGGTGACCGCTCGGCGGTGCACATCAACCTCGGCGGTGCGTTCGTCGCCGAGATGGTGATGACCTTCCTGTTCGTCTTCGTCTTCCTGGCGGTCACCCACAAGGTGGCCGTGGTCGGCTTCGACGGTCTGCCGATCGGTCTGGCGCTGGCCACCGTCCACCTCATCGGCCTCCCGCTGGACGGCACCTCCGTGAACCCCGCCCGGTCCATCGGCCCGGCCCTGTTCGCGGGCGGCGCGGCCATCACCCAGCTGTGGCTGTTCATCATCGCGCCACTGATCGGCGGCGCGATCGCGGCCGTGGTGCACCAGATCACCCATCCGCCGCACGAGCCGGCCGTCATCGCCGACGAGGTGTTCCCCCGCGAACCGGAGCCCGAAGAGCGGGCCCCGGAGCCCGAAGAGCGGGCCTGAGCGGCCGGCCGTTCCCCGGATGACGACGAGCCCCGGCCGAGGCGGCCGGGGCTCGTCGCTGTACAGGTCGGGGGTCTTGGCGGTCCGTTCAGCCGTAGACCGGCCCGGTGAACTTCTCCCCGGGCCCCTGCCCCGGCTCGTCCGGCACGACCGACGCCTCGCGGAACGCCAGCTGCAGCGACTTCAGCCCGTCCCGCAGCGGTGCCGCGTGGTACGAGCCGATCTCGGTGGCGCTCGCGGTGACCAGCCCGGCCAGCGCCTGGATCAGCTTGCGCGCCTCGTCGAGGTCCTTGTGCGCCGCGCCGTCCTCGGCGAGCCCGAGGTTGACCGCTGCCGAGCTCATCAGATGCACCGCGACCGTCGTGATCACCTCGACCGCAGGCACCTCCGCGATGTCACGGGTCATGGCGTCGAAGTCGGGGCTCGACGGGGCTGCCGCGTCCGGGGCGTCGGGCCGCTGCGGGGTCTGGTCGCTCATGTCTTAGGACTTCTTCCTGCTGAGGGGATCGGCTCCAGCCTAGGGCCCGTGCCCGCGGACCCCGCGTCCGGGAGTGTCATCCTGGACGCGGCGCGCCTTGGCGGCGGCACAAGAGTGGGTGCCTCCCCGTGACTCGTGTATTCTGGTGTTCCGACCGGCCGGACACGCATGTGACCGGCCCACAAGTGGAGGCTCCGATCTCCCACCCGACCGACCTCAGGGTTGGCGGGTCAACGGTCTGGCTGCGCCCCGCGGAGACATTCGCGGCGGTGCTCCTGATCCATTCACGGAGCCCCGCCTGTGTCCCGTCCGGGGCATTTTTCATGTACCGGCGCGGTTGGTCACACCGAAACAGACGTTACGCGGCAGTCCGCCAGGCCGTCGCGTGGTGCTACCGAGGAGGATCCATCAGCGCCGAGCCCCGCATCAACGACCGGATTCGCGTCCCCGAGGTGCGACTCGTCGGTCCCAGTGGCGAGCAGGTCGGCATTGTGCCGCTTGCCAAGGCCCTGGAGCTTGCGCAGGAGTACGACCTCGACCTGGTCGAGGTGGCCGCGACGGCACGTCCGCCGGTCTGCAAGCTCATGGACTACGGGAAGTTCAAGTACGAGTCGGCCATGAAGGCCCGTGAGGCGCGCAAGAACCAGGCGCACACGGTCATCAAGGAGATGAAGCTCCGGCCGAAGATCGACCCGCACGACTACGACACCAAGAAGGGTCACGTCGTCCGGTTCCTCAAGCAGGGTGACAAGGTCAAGATCACGATCATGTTCCGTGGTCGCGAGCAGTCCCGCCCCGAGCTGGGCTTCCGGCTGCTGCAGCGGCTCGCGTCCGACGTGGAGGACCTCGGCTTCATCGAGTCGAATCCGAAGCAGGACGGCCGAAACATGATCATGGTCCTCGGTCCGCACAAGAAGAAGACCGAGGCGATGGCCGAGGCCCGTGAGGCGCAGGCCGCCCGCAAGGCGGAGCGCCAGGGTGGAGTTCCCGCGGACCAGTCCGTGGAGGAGCCCGCCGAGGAGCCCACCGAGGAGCACGCCCAGGCGTGATCCCCGAGGCGTGAGCCCCGGATTCCATCCGGGGCACCGCGCCCCGGACAGCAACCGATACATCTGACGCTCCCGCTTGCCGGTCCGTGCCTGCGGGAGCGCCACTGACGAGGAGAGAACGGCGCATGCCGAAGAACAAGACGCACAGCGGTGCCAGCAAGCGCTTCAAGATCACCGGCTCCGGCAAGGTGCTGCGTGAGCGCGCCGGCAAGCGCCACCTGCTCGAGCACAAGTCGTCCCGCGTGACGCGTCGCCTCACCGGCAACGCCGAGATGGCCCCGGGCGACGCCGCGAAGATCAAGAAGCTTCTCGGCAAGTGAGCTGCCGCGCCCCACTGACTGGAGGGGGCGCGCCACTCGGACCGGGACCCAATCGATTCGGGTCGTGTGACGACAACCACGGCCCCGCTACAAGGAGTTAACAAGTGGCACGCGTCAAGCGGGCAGTCAACGCCCACAAGAAGCGCCGGGCGATCCTCGAGCAGGCCAGCGGCTACCGTGGCCAGCGCTCCCGCCTGTACCGCAAGGCGAAGGAGCAGGTCACCCACTCCCTCGTCTACAACTACAACGACCGCAAGAAGCGCAAGGGCGACTTCCGTCAGCTGTGGATCCAGCGCATCAACGCCGCTGCCCGCGCCAACGGCATGACGTACAACCGCTTCATCCAGGGTCTGAAGGCCGCCAACATCGAGGTGGACCGCAAGATCCTGGCCGACCTCGCGGTCAACGACGCCAACGCGTTCGCCGCGCTCGTCGAGGCCTCGCAGAAGGCGCTTCCGAGCGACGTCAACGCCCCGAAGGCTGCCTGAACTTCAGCCTGACGACGTTGTGACGCGGACCCGCAGGCCCCGGCCTGCGGGTCCGCCGCTTTTCCGGACCGGGTCACGGCATTTCCGGGCCGGGCCAGGGTCCCCCACGCACCGAACAACAGAAGCGAGCCGCCGCCCATGGGCACCCCCGAGCTGATCTCCCCGCGTTCCCCGCGCGTCACCGCCGCCCGGCGGCTGGCCCGCCGCGCCTTCCGCGGCAAGGAGCGCCGGTTCATCGCCGAGGGCCCGCAGGCCGTACGGGAGGCCATCGCGCACCGCACGGGCGGCGCGCCCACGCTCATCGAGCTGTTCGCCACCGTCGAGGCCGCCGAGCGGCACTCCGAGATCGTCGAGGCGGCCCACGCGGCCGGCGTGCGGGTCCACTTCGCCGACGACAGGACCGTCGCCGACATCTCCCAGACCGTCACCCCGCAGGGCCTGCTCGGCGTCTGCCACTTCCTCGACTCGCCGTTCGAGGAGATCCTCGCCGCCCGCCCGCAGTTGATCGCGGTGCTCGCCAACGTCCGTGACCCCGGCAACGCCGGCACGGTGCTGCGCTGCGCGGACGCCGCGGGCGCCGACGCCGTCGTGCTGACCGACGCCTCCGTGGACCTCTACAACCCCAAGTCCGTACGGGCCTCGGTCGGTTCGCTCTTCCATCTGCCGGTCGCGGTCGGCGTACCGGTCGAGCGGGTGGTGGGCGGACTCCAGGGCGCCGGGGTACGGATCCTCGCCGCGGACGGCGCGGGCGACCGCGACCTGGACGCCGAGCTGGACGCCGGCTCCATGGGCGGACCCACCGCCTGGGTGTTCGGCAACGAGGCCTGGGGGCTGCCGGAGGAGACCCGGGCGCTGGCGGACGCCGTGGTGCGGGTCCCCATCCACGGCAGGGCCGAGAGCCTCAACCTCGCGACGGCCGCCGCGGTCTGCCTCTACGCCTCGGCCCGCGCCCAGCGCAGCCCCGGCGGATGCCGCGCGGTGTCACCCGCCTGAGGGTCGTACCCCCGATCTTCCCGGCGCATCCGACGGGAGCTAGTAGTCTTGCGTGCCCGGGGGCCCGGAAGGGGGTAACGGGGATGAGTGTGAGGACTTCCGGCATCACAGTCACTACTGACAGCTGCCCGTCCGGCGGACCGGTGCGCCCGCCGTCGCCCGCCGCCGGGGAACC
This sequence comes from Streptomyces inhibens, assembly GCF_003389455.1. Classification (GTDB taxonomy): domain Bacteria; phylum Actinomycetota; class Actinomycetes; order Streptomycetales; family Streptomycetaceae; genus Streptomyces; species Streptomyces inhibens. The sequence continues at coordinate 7,453 of NZ_QUAC01000224.1, forward strand.
GGCGGCCCTGGGGACCGGTCTGGGGCTCGACCCGGACGATCTGCCCGACGGCCTGGTCGTCGCCGACGAGACCGGCCGGGTGGTCTGCTTCAACGCCGCGGCCGCCCGGATCACCGATATCGCCCCCCAGGACGCGCTCGGCCGTCCCCTCGAACACGCCCTGCCGCTGCAGGACATCGAGGGCCGCCGCTGGTGGCGGCTCACCGACCCCTACGGCGGGCTCGCCATCCGCCGCGGCCAGCCCGAGCGCAATCTGCTGCTCGGCGGCCGCGAGGTGCTGGTCTCCGCCCGCTACGTCCGCAGCCGGCCGACCGGGCCTGTACAACAGCTGGTCATCGCGCTGCGCGGCACCGAGGCCCGGCGCCGTACGGAGCTGAGCCACGCCGAGCTGATCGCCACCGTCGCCCATGAACTGCGCTCGCCGCTGACCTCCGTCAAGGGGTTCACCGCCACCCTCCTCCAGAAGTGGGAACGCTTCACCGACGACCAGAAGCGGCTGATGCTGGAGACGGTGGACGCCGACGCCAACCGCGTCACCCGCCTGATCGCCGAGCTGCTGGACATCTCCCGGATCGACTCCGGGCGGCTGGAGGTGCGCCGGCAGCGGGTCGACATGATCGCCGCGGTGCGCCGGCACGTCCAGGCGCAGACCACCGCCGGCCAGCGGCCGGACCGCTTCTTGATCCGGATGCTGGAACCACTGCCCGATCTGTGGGCGGACCCGGACAAGGTCGACCAGGTGCTGGGCAACCTGCTGGAAAATGCGGTGCGGCACGGCGAAGGAACCGTCACCATCGAGGTCGGACCGGCATCGGATACGACCAACGCGGAGGGGACGAGCGTCACCGTGAGCGACGAGGGCCCCGGCATCCCCGAGGAATCGATGAGCCGCGTCTTCACCCGCTTCTGGCGGGGCAGCAAGCGCGGCGGCACCGGTCTGGGCCTCTACATCGTCAAGGGCATCGTCGAGGCCCACGGCGGGGCGATCACGGTCGGCCGGGCGCCGGCCGGCGGCGCACAGTTCCGATTTAGCCTGCCCGTCGCGGCCCCGGCCTTCATGGCCTGAGCGCACGCGGCGGGCGCCCCGCAGGGGCTCGGGCCTGCCGCGTGGCCCGTCCCCCTTAGACTTGACCTTTGGCACCTTTGGCGCACAGGCATCGCGGGCACAGCGCGGGCTCGGCATCCGACCTTTGTGATCGAAGAGCCGAGGCGACGCGAGCCAAGCCAAGCCAGTCCACCGGAAGCACGGGAAGAGATGTCCGCACCCAATAAGTCGTACGACCCTGTCGAGGTCGAAGCCCTGAAACCGGAAGAGATCGCCGCCCGGCTGGACGAGGCGCTGGCCGCCATCGCCGCCGCGGCCGATCTTGAGGCGCTGCGTGAGGTGAAGGTCGCGCACGCCGGCGACCGCTCGCCGCTCGCCCTCGCCAACCGCGAGATCGGCGCCCTGCCGCCGCACGCCAAGGCGGAGGCCGGCAAGCGCGTCGGCCAGGCCCGCGGCCGTGTGAACCAGGCGCTCAAGGTCCGCCAGGAGGAGCTGGAGGCGGAGCGCGACGCCCGCGTACTGGTCGAGGAGGCGGTGGATGTCACGCTGCCCCACGACCGTGTGCCGGCCGGCGCCCGCCACCCGCTCACCACGTTCATGGAGCGGGTCGCCGACGTCTTCGTCGCGATGGGCTACGAGGTCGCCGAGGGCCCCGAGGTCGAGGCGGAGTGGTTCAACTTCGACGCCCTCAACTTTGTGCCCGACCACCCGGCGCGCCAGATGCAGGACACCTTCTTCGTGCAGGGCAACAGCACCGAGGGCGATGAGTCCGGCGTCGTGCTGCGCACCCACACCTCGCCGGTCCAGGCCCGTACGCTCGTCGACCGCGAGCCGCCGGTCTACGTCGTCTGCCCGGGGCGGGTCTACCGCACCGACGAGCTGGACGCCACGCACTCCCCGGTCTTCCACCAGATCGAGCTGCTCGCCGTCGACGAGGGCCTGACCATGGCCGACCTCAAGGGCACCCTCGACCACATGGTCCGGGCGCTGTTCGGCCCCGACATGAAGACCCGGCTGCGGCCGAACTACTTCCCGTTCACCGAGCCGTCCGCCGAGATGGACATGGTCTGCTACGTCTGCCGTGGCGAGTCCGTGGGCAACCCCGACCGCCCCTGCCGTACCTGCTCCAGCGAGGGCTGGATCGAGCTGGGCGGCTGCGGAATGGTCAACCCCAAGGTGCTCATCGCCTGTGGCGTCGACCCCGAGAAGTACAGCGGCTTCGCCTTCGGGTTCGGCATCGACCGGATGCTGATGTTCCGGCACAACGTGGAAGACATGCGCGACATGTTCGAGGGCGACGTCCGGTTCACCCGGCCGTTCGGGATGGAGATCTGATGCGGGTCCCGCTTTCTTGGCTGCGGGAGTACGTCGACCTGCCGGCGACGGAGTCCGGCCGTGACGTACAGGCCAAGCTGATTGCCGTCGGCCTGGAGGTCGAGACCGTCGAGCGACTCGGCGACGGCCTCAAGGGCCCGCTCGTCGTCGGCCAGGTGCTGACCATCGAGGAGCTGGAGGGCTTCAAGAAGCCCATCCGCTTCTGCACGGTGGACGTCGGCCGGGCCAACGGCACCGGCGAGCCGCAGGAGATCGTCTGCGGTGCGCGCAACTTCTCCGTCGGCGACAAGGTCGTGGTCGTTCTCCCCGGCGCCGTGCTGCCCGGCGACTTCAAGATCGCCGCGCGCAAGACGTACGGCAAGACCTCGCACGGCATGATCTGCTCCGGCGACGAGCTGGGCATGGGCGACGACGGCACGCACGGCATCATCGTGCTGCCGCCCGAGTACGAGGTGGGCACCGACGCCATCGAGCTGCTGGAGCTCGTCGACGAGGTGCTGGACATCGCCGTCACACCGGACCGCGGCTACTGCCTGTCGATGCGCGGCGTCGCCCGCGAGACCGCCATCGCCTACGGCCTGCCGCTGCGCGACCCGGCGCTGCTGGACGTGCCGCCGCCGAACTCCGCCGGCTACCCCGTCCAGGTCTCCGACCCGATGGGCTGCGAACGCTTCACCGCCCGTACGGTCACCGGCCTGGAGCCCGAGGCGCGTACCCCGCTCTGGATGCAGCGCCGGCTGCAGAAGGCCGGGATGCGCCCGGTCTCGCTGGCCGTCGACGTCACCAACTACGTGATGCTGGAGCTCGGCCAGCCGCTGCACGCCTACGACCGCACCAGCGTGGACGGCCCGATCGGCGTCCGCCGCGCGACCCCCGGCGAGCAGCTGACCACCCTGGACGGCACCAAGCGGGTGCTGGACGCCGAGGACATGGTCATCACCGACAACCGCGGCCCGATTGGCCTCGCGGGCGTCATGGGCGGTGCCAACACCGAGATCGCGGCCCCGGTCGCCGACCCCGAGACCGGCCGGCTGCACGGCACCACCGATGTCGTGATCGAGGCCGCGCACTTCGACGCGCTCGCCATCGCCCGTACGGCCCGCCGGCACAAGCTGTCCTCGGAGGCCGCCAAGCGCTTCGAGCGCGGTGTGGACCCGGAGGCCGCGTCCGCGGCGGCGCAGCGGACCGTCGACCTGCTGGTGCTGCTGGCCGGCGGCCGGGCCGAGGAGGGCGTCACCGAGGTCGTCTCGCCCCGCGGGCCGCGCACGATCACCCTCCCCGCCAACCACCCGGACAAGGTCGCCGGTGTCGACTACGGCCGGGAGACCGTCGTCCGCCGCCTTCAGCAGGTCGGTTGCGACGTCTACGGGCAGGACGAGCTGGTCGTGACCGTGCCGTCCTGGCGGCCGGACCTCAGCGAGCCCAATGACCTGGCCGAAGAGGTCATCCGGCTGGAGGGCTACGAGAACCTGCCCTCCACCCTCCCGAAGCCGCCGGCCGGCCGTGGGCTGACCGAGCGTCAGCGGATGCACCGCAGGGTCGGCCGGGCGCTGGCCGGTGCGGGCTATGTCGAGACGCTGAACTACCCCTTCACCGGCTCGGCCGTCCTCGACCAGCTCGGCATCGAGCCGGACGACCCGCGGCGCGCGGCGGTCACCCTCGTCAACCCGCTGTCCGACGAGGAGCCCGACCTCCGTACGACCCTGATCCCGGGTCTGCTGAACGCGCTGCGCCGCAACTACGGCCGCGGTACGCACGATCTGGCGCTCTTCGAGACCGGTCCGGTCTTCCGGGCGACCGGCGACGAGAAGCCGGCCAGCCGGCTGGTCGTCGACCGCCGGCCGACCGACGACGAGATCGCCTCGCTGGACGCCTCGCTGCCGCAGCAGCCGCGGCGTGCCGCCGTGGTGCTCGCCGGAGGCCGTGAGCAGGCCGGCTGGTGGGGCGACGGACGCCCCGGGATCTGGGCGGACGCGGTCGAGGCGGGCCGTACGGTCGCGCGGGAGGCGGGTGTCGAGCTGATCGTCCGTCAGGACCAGCACGCGCCGTTCCACCCGGGCCGGTGCGCGGCGCTGCTCGCTCTTGTCGACGGCGAGGAGATCCTCGTCGGCAACGCCGGTGAGCTGCACCCGCGGGTCATCAAGACGCTCGCGCTGCCGGAGCGTACGTGCGCGATGGAGATCGACCTGGACCGCCTTGAGCAGGCTGCCGGCGGTCCGCTGCGCGCGCCGAAGATCTCGGTCTTCCCGGTCGCGACCCAGGACGTCGCGCTCGTGGTCGACGAGACGGTCCCGGCGGCGGACGTCGAGGCGGCGCTGCGTGACGGCGCGGGTGAACTCCTGGAGTCGCTGCGGCTGTTCGACATCTTCACCGGTGAGCAGCTCGGCGCCGGCAAGAAGTCGCTGGCGTACGCGCTGCGCTTCCGCGCCGCCGACCGCACGCTGACCGCGGATGAGGCCTCGGCGGCCCGTGACGCGGCGGTTGCGGCGGCCGTGGAGCGGACGGGAGCGGTGCTGCGCGGCTGAGCGGGCCGCAGGTGTGCCTGAGGGGCGAGGGCGTGGACGGTGCGAGCCGGCCGCGCCCTCGCCCCTTTTTGCGATGCGGTGGGGCCGGCGTCCGGCGTGGGGGCTCTGTTGCGCCGGTGAGGGACGAACGGCCCAACGAGACGATCGGATCCCCGCACCATCACCCCATCGGGTGGTTATTTACTTATCGTCGCCGGACGGGCACATAACGTCGCGAGAATCGACGAGGTCGATACGGCCCGCCGACCGCGGCAGGGGGCCGGACCGACGCCTCAACGCCTGACTGGGGACCACCGGCTAGGGGGACCATCGGCATGATCCGAACCTGGGCGAGGGGCGGAGCGCGCGCCGGGGCGGCCTGGGCCCGGCGGGCCGTCGTCTTCGTCCTGCCCGGCCTCTGGGTGCTCGGCGTGGTGACCTGGGAGCTGTTCCACCCGACCAGTGGTCAGCTGCTGCAACTCCTCGCCGCGGCGCCGGCCATCGCCTGCGCGGGCACCGGCCGCCGTCAGTGCGTGCTGCTCGGCGGGGTGTGCGCGCTGCTCGCGCTCGTACCGTTCGGCGGGGCGGAGCCCGGGGCCGGGCCGGGCATACGCGTGATGACCTGCGGCGCGATTCTCGCGGTGGTCTGCGCCAGCTATCTGACGGCCGGGCGGCGGCTGCGGCTGGTACGGGAGCTGGAGCGTACGCGCGAGGTCGCCGTGGCCGCGCAGCGGGTGCTGCTGCGCCCGCTGCCGCCGCGGATCGACGGGGTGGTGCTGGCGGCCGACCACCTCTCCGCGAGCGAGGGCGCCGTGGTCGGCGGGGATCTGTACGAGGTCGTGGGGACCCGGCACGGCGTACGGGTGGTGATCGGGGATGTGCGCGGGCACGGCCTGGAGGCCATAGGCACGGTCGCGGCGATGCTCGGCAGCTTCCGTGAGGTGGTGCACGACGAGCCCGAACTGGGCGGTGTGCTGCGTCGGTTGGAGCGCTCGCACCAGCGGCATCTGTACGAGCGGGTGCGCATCGAGCAGCCGGCGGGCGGTGGTGCGGAGCCGGTGAGCACGCTCGCGGAGGAGTTTGTGACGCTGCTGCTGATGCAGGTCGCGCGGGACGGCTCGATCACGGCGCTGAACTGCGGGCATCCCTGGCCGTATCGGATCGACTGCGGGGCGGCCGCCCCGGTGGTGGCCCTCGCTCCGGCCGAGCCGATGCCGCCGTTGGGGCTGTTCCCGCTGCCCGAGAAGCTGACCGCGGTGCGGTGCGGGCGGCTGGCGCCCGGTGAGGGGCTGTTTCTGCACACCGACGGGGCGGTTGATGCGCGGGATGCGGCGGGGGAGTTCTTTCCGCTGACCCAGGAGCTGCACAACAGCGTGGCGGCGGCCGCCGCGCCGGGCGGCCCCTCGCCGTCCACGGTGGTGGGGGAGGTGCGGGAGGCGCTGTTACGGCATGCGGGCGGCCGGCTGACGGATGACGTGGCGCTGGTGATGCTCTGCAACGACCGGGTGCAGGTGCCGGCCCGGTCGGCCGGGTCCGCTATCGTCCGCCTCCCGCGGTGATCTCCTTGCCTTTCAGTGCCGGGAAGGTGACGCCGGTCAGCTCCTCGGACGCCGTCCACAGGCGTTTGGCGCTTTCCGGGTCGGCGGCCGCGGCCGACCTGCCGACCATCGTCGGTCCGCCGCGCATCTCGCCGAGCCCGTCGGGACCGAGGTAGCTGGCGCCGGGCAGGTCCTGGGTGGCGGCGTAGAGCGTGGGGAGCGCGCCGGCCTTGTTGTCCTGCGCGATGAAGCGGTTGCCCATCTGCATCAGCGCGCGCCGCAGCGGGCTGGCGTCGGCGCCCTGGAGGTTGGTGGCGGCCCAGCCGGGGTGCGCGGCAAGGGCGCGTACGGGGGATCCCGCCGCGGTGAGACGGCGCTGGAGTTCCAGGGTGAACAGCAGATTGGCCAGCTTGGACTGGCTGTAGGCGGCGACGGGGCTGTACTCGCCGGTGAGATTCAGGTTGTCGAAGTGCATCCGGGCGCCGGGCAGCTTGTGGGCCCCGGACGCCACCGTGACCACGCGGTCGGTGAGGTGCGGCAGCAGCAGGTTGGTCAGCGCGAAGTGGCCGAGGTGGTTGGTGCCGAACTGCCTCTCGAAGCCGTCCTTGGTCCGGGACTCCGGGACGTTCATGACTCCGGCGTTGTTGATCAGCAGATCGAGGGTGCCCTGCCAGGCGGCGGCGAACGCGCGCACGGAGGCGAGGTCGGCCAGGTCGAGGCGGCGGACCTCGACGCTGCCCCTGGCGCCCTGCACGGTGGCGGCGGCGGCCTCACCGCGCTTGATGTCCCGTACGGCGAGTACGACATGGGCACCCGCCCGTGCGAGGGCGTCGGCGGTGGCGATGCCGAGTCCGCTGTTGGCGCCGGTCACCACGGCGGTGCGGCCGGTCTGGTCGGGGAGGTCGGTGGCGTTCCACTTGGGTGTCTTGGTCATGCCTTCAATGTAGGCAACGCCAACAATGCTGTCAATGCCAACAATGTAGCCAGTGAATACATGGGCGATAGGATGAGGGCCATGCAGACTCGCCGTTACCACCATGGAGACCTTCGCGCCGCGCTGCTGGCCCGCGCCGAGCAGACGCTCCGCGAGAAGGGCCCGGGTGCACTGTCCCTGCGGGAACTGGCCCGTGAACTCGGCGTCAGCCACGCCGCGCCGAGCCGGCACTTCAAGGACAAGCAGGCGCTGCTGGACGCGCTGGCACTGGCCGGGTTCGACCGCCTGAACGAGGCCCTGACCGCGTCCCAGGCGGCAGCGGGCACGTCATTCGCCCACCGGCTCGGCGCGCTCGCCCGCGCCTACGTGGACTTCGCCCTCGCCAACGCGGCACTGCTCGACCTCATGTACGCGGTCAAGCACGACCCGGAGGCGTCCGAGGCACTGAGCGCGGCCGCCCAGCGGCTCGGGGCGATGACCATGGGACTGGTCGCGGACGGGCAGCGCAGCGGCGATGTGCGCGAGGGACCGGTCGAACGCATCGGGATACCGGTGTTCACCACCCTGCACGGCTTCGCCGGCTTCGCCATGAGCCGCGTGCTCTCCGCCGAGGAGGTCGAGTCCGGCCTCGATGATGTGATCGCGTACATGCTGCGGGGGTGCGCGGCGTAGCGACCGGCCCGGAGCGCGGGCCCAGGTCGCCTCTCCTGGGGTTCTTCACACCCCGTGTGAAGCGGGGTTCACTACGCTCAACTGGCGGAGTATTCACGTCGACATGGCCATGGGCTGATGGCCCGCGGGTGGGCCCGGTTCATCGGGAGGCCGGTATGGAGCCCAATACCCTGCTGGACGCGATTCTTGACGAGGCCGGCATCTCGCATGCCGGCCTCGCCGCGCGTATCAACCAGCTCGGGCGGTGTCGTGGACTGGCACTGCGGTACGAACACACCGCGGTGGCCCGGTGGTTGAAGGGGCAGCGGCCGCGTGGGCAGGTGCCGGACCTGATCTGCGAGATCCTCGGCGAGCGGCTGCACCGGCCGGTCGGGCTCGACGACATCGGGCTGAGCGGGCCGGGGCTGCGGCGGGAGACCGATACTCCGCTGTCCGGGTTCGTGGAACGGGCCACCGCGCTGTGGCGGTCCGACGAGCAGCAGCGGCCACACCTCCTCGACGCACCGGCGCTCACCGGTACGTCGGCCGTCATGCCCGTATGGGAGTGGGAGAACCCGCCCGAGGATTTCGATGTGTCGCGGGACGGGCTGACCCGGGTCGGCATGGCCGATATCGAGATGCTGCGCGCCGCGCGGTCGCACTACGAGCAGATGTACCGGAAGGCGGGTGGTATCGCCACCAGAGCGCGCATCGTGGGATTCCTCAACTCCGAGGCGGCGCCGCTGCTGCGGGGCAGCTACAGCGATGCGACGGGCCGTCAGCTGCACCGGGCGACCGGTGGGCTGGTCGCCGTCGCCGGTATCTGCGCGTACGACTCGGACGCTCTCGGGCTGGCCCAGCGCTACCTTCATCAGGCACTGCGGCTGGCCAAGGCCAGCGGGGACCGCGGCCTCGGCGCGTATGTCATCGCGCTGCTGGTCAATCAGTCCCTCTTCGTACGGGAATACCGCCAGGCGGTCGCCTTCGCGGAGGCGGCGCTGCGGGCCGCGGGTCCGCAGATCACCCCGGCGCTCTCCGCGGACCTCTACGCGATGCAGGCCAAGTCCTACGCCCGGCTCGGCGACGGCGCCAGCGCGCTGTCGTGCATCCGGCGCGCGGAGGCGGCCGCGGAGCGCATCCGGCCCGGGCTGGAGCCGGCCGAGACGGGCTATGTGCAGCCCGGCCTGGTGAACGTACAAGTGGCGGAGGCGCTGCTCAGCCTCGGTGACCTGCGGGCCGCACGGGAGCAGGCGGACGCCGCCGTCGACACCCCCGCACACGACCGCGGCCGGGTCCACCGGCTGGCCATGCTCACCCATATCGAGCTGCGCCAAGGCGATGCGGACCGGGCCGTGGCCAACGCCGCGCAGATGACCGAGCAGGCTCGGGGCATGGAGTCGCAACGGCTGCGGGACCGGCTGCGGGCGGTGCGCGAGCATCTGGCGGAGACCGGGAGCTCCGCGACGGACGAGGCTGCCGATCTCATCGACGAGGTGCTGCGCGTTCCGCTGTGACCGGGCTCGTGTCACCTTGCCGGCTCATCAGCGGAAGGTGGCAGTTACGTGCGTTGGAACAATCTCAGCGAGAAGCCCGTCTATGCGAATCCGTGGTTCCGGGTCAATCTGGCCGATGTGGAACTGCCCGACGGTCGTCATCTGGACCACTATCTGATCCGGATGCGGCCGGTCGCCGTGGCCACAGTGGTCAATGAGACCAATGAGGTGCTGTTGCTCTGGCGGCACCGGTTCATCACCGACACCTGGGGGTGGGAGCTGGCTGCCGGTGTCGTCGAGGACGGCGAGGACATCGCGGCCGCGGCCGCCCGCGAGATGGAGGAGGAGACCGGGTGGCGTCCCGGGCCCCTCCAGCATCTCCTGTCGGTGGAGCCGTCCAACGGCCTCACCGATGCGCGGCATCACATCTACTGGTCCGAGGAGGGCGAGTACGTCGGCCCGCCCCAGGACGGCTTCGAGTCCGAGCGCAGGGAGTGGGTGGCGTTGAAGCTGGTGCCCGACATGGTGGCGCGAGGGGAGGTGCCGGCCGCCAATATGGCCGCCGCCTTGCTGATGCTGCATCACATCCGGCTGGGCTGACCGGTGCCGGCCGGTGACGTCGGCCGGGCGTCATCGGCCCATGGCCTGCCACAGTGCGACCACCAGCGCCGCGAGCCCCGTGAGTGCGGCGAGGGACGGCAGTGGCCAGCGGGCGCTCTCCAACCGCGTGACGCGGGCGTGCAGTTCGTCCGCGTCACGCTCGTACTGCTCGGAGCGCTGGGCGAGCAGCGCGAGTTGGCCGTCGACCCGGGCGGTGCGTACGTCGAGGAGACGCCTCAGCTCCGCTAAGTCGGCGGTTACCAGGTCGGGTTCGGGGTGGGCGGTCACGGTCCGCTCCTCATTCCTTCTGTCAGCGACTTCGTTGTCCGTACGGGCGTCAGTCAACTGCGCTGCGGCGAAGGGCGGGAGCGTGTGCGGTGGGTATATGCGGGTCTGCGGTTCACACCCCGTGTGAAGTGACGGGGGGTGACGGGTCGCGGGCATTCGCACGGGGTGTGAAGTGCGCACCCCGGCCAGGGCGGTTCACACGCTCCCGCCCGTGCCCGCACAGGGGTTGACTGGGGATCGCCACGGGGGCCGAAGCCGGCGGACGGGCGCCCGCCGGCCCGGGGTCCGCCCGCCGGTGTTCCCCCGAGCGGCGGGCGGACCGTCCTTGGGCTCAGTACGAGTAGAAGCCCGAACCGGACTTACGGCCCAGCCGCCCCGCACCATCCGCTGGAGCAGTGGCGGAGCGGCGTACAGGGGCTCCTGGCACCCCTCGTCCATGGCGGCAAGGCCCCGCTTGCCGGCCTCGGGCATGAAATGAGCGTAGTGCTTCAGCGTGGTGTGCGGCGACGCGTGTCCGAGCGGCCTCGACGTGCGTGCCCCCGCCCTCACCGCCCAGATCGCCGCCCTCGTACGTGACGCCAAAACCGCCCAGAACCGTGAAGACCGCGCCCGTGGCGTCCGTACGGAGGTCCACACGGCAGGCCTGTCCGCCGAGGCGGCCGAGCCATCTCGCCGTCCGCATTGGCCTGATCCCTGTGGCCTCCATCTCACCGCGGCCATCTCACCGCGGCGGACACGAGGGGCCTCATGTGACGGAGCCATGGACAGCAAGGGGGAAGGCAATGCACGAGAAGCGCTCGCCGACGTGGCGGGAACTGCGACGCACCATCGGCCGGATGCAGGTGGGGGAGCCGGCCGCCGAGACTGGATGGAGCCGCCGGCGGCCGGAGCGGCGCTTTCGCGAACAAGTTGGCCTGCCGCCCAAACAGTTCGCGCAGGTGCTGCGGCTGCAGGAGGCGCTGCGTCTGCAGGACGGCGGCCTGCCGTGGGCGGCGGCGGCCGTCGCGGGCTACTACGACCAGGCCCAATTCACCCGGGCCTTCAAGGACAGGGTCGGCTGTACGCCGGGCCGGTTCGGGGCGTGCCGGGCGTCCTCCAAGCCCAGCGACTGCAACGGTTGCCTGGGCTGCTGACACCGGGCATGTCCGCGTTGCCCGTCGTCATTTCCGGGACGACGTACGCGGCGCGCCGCTGAGCGACAGCGGACAGGCGGCCCCCGAGCGGTTGACCGGGCACGTCGGGGGCCGCCTTCACGCTCAGCCCGCACGCCTACCGTGACGAAAGGGCCGCTGTGCAGTATCTGGTGATCGCAGTCCGGACCATGATCGGCGTGGTCTTCCTGACCGCCTTTCTCAGCAAGCCGGCAGGGCGGGGCAGGTTCGCGGCCTTCGCGGAGTCGGTGACCGCCATGGGAGTGGTACCGGCGCGGCCGGTCGGGCTCGCGGCAGGGGCCGTGGTCATCGCGGAGGGCGCTGTCTGTGCGCTGCTCATCGTGCCGTCGGCCGGCACCACCGTGGCCGGACTGGCGCTCGCGGCGGTGCTGTTGAGCGTTTTCACGGCCGCGACAGCCCGCACGGCGCGGCATGGAACGGGTGCCACCTGCCGGTGCTTCGGGGCCTCAGCGACCCCGCTCGGCCACCGACAACTCGTACGCAATGTGCTGCTGACCGCCATCTCGGCGGCGGCCGGCCTGATGGCACTGGCGAACCAGGGCGCGGCGACGGCGACGGGCGCCGGCGTGGCGGCGCCGGCTCACCTTCGAAGGTCACCGTGCCCTCGTCGGGGGCAGCCCGGTGAGGAGGGAGACGAGGGTGGACTTGCCGGCGCCGTTGCGGCCGACGAGGGCGCGCGACGCGCCGGGTACGACGGTCAGTCAGCCGTCGCGTAGGGCGACGGTGGGGCCGAAGCGCATGACGATGCCCTCGGCCAGGACCAGTGGGAGGGCGATGGTGCCGACGGCGTTCACTTGACCGTGTTTCCCCACAGGTCGGGGTTGTCGACGTTTTCCTTGGTGACCAGCGGCGCCGAAAGCTGGTCCTCCAGCATTCCGTTCGGCAGCTCGACGACCTCGGAGTTGTGGTCGGTCAGGCCCGGCTTGAAGGTCTTCCCGGCCATCGCCGCCTTGATGTAGAACATGCCGTACTTGGCGTACGCGTCGGCGGGCTGCGAGATCGTGGCGTCGATCTGGCCCTTGCGGATCGCGGCGAGCTCCGCCGGAATGCCATCGTTCGAGACAACGGTGATGTGCCCCTTCTCGCCGGCCTTCTTCAGCATCCCCTTGGACCTCAGGGTCTGCAGGGTCGGCGCGAGGTAGACGCCACCGGCCTGCAGGTAGATGCCCTTGATGTCCGGGTGGGCGTTGAGCAGCGCGTCCAGCTTGGACGCGGCCGTGTCCGACTCCCACTTGGCAGGGATCTCCAGGACCTCCAGATCCGAGTACTTCTTCTTCATACAAGTACGGAACGCCTCCGAGCGCTCCCGGCCGTTGACCGACGTCAGATCGCCCATGATCTGCACGACCTTGCCGTTCCACACCTGCCCGCCGAGGTAGTCGCAGGCGTTCTTGCCGTACGCCATGTTGTTGGCCCGTACGACCATTGCGACCTTGCCCTTTTCGGGCGCGACGTCGACCGCGACGACCGGGACGCCCTTACGCTCGGCCTGGTCCAGGCTCGAGGAGATGGCTGCGCTGTCGAGCGGGGCCACAACCAGGCCCTTGACGCCCTGGTTGAGCTGGTTGTTGATGTCGGTGATCTGCTGCGTCGGGTCGCTGTTGGAGTTCACCGTCTTCATGGCCTGGACACCCTCGGACTTCGCCATTTTGGGGATATAGGCGTTGTACGACTGCCAGAATGGCGAGGTCAGGAGCGGAAGGACGACGCCGACCTTGCCGTCTCCGCCTCCGTCGCCGGAGGCGGTGTCCTCAGTGCTTCCGCACGCCGACAGGGTGAGAGCGGCACAGGCGGCCACGGCCGCCGTCCGGGCTGCCCGCGGCGTGATTCTCGGAGTCTCTTTGGCCATTGCTGCGGCTCCTCGCTGATGGCGCTGCACTGAATCGTGGGTGGCTTGCTGGGATGTGCAGGAGAGGGGGCCGGGTCTCTTCACCGACCGGGTATGACTATTCATCGGACCATTTAGCCACGTCAACAGGCTTCAGTTGATGGTTTCCTCGGAATCGGCCGTGGTGATCCGACCAATCGCGGAGCTGGAGACTCCGCGATTTCCCCGAAATGCGGAGACGCGCCCGGTTGCCTCGATTCCGAACGGCAAGAAGGTGCAGCTCGCTGCAGGAATTCCCATGGGGCGCTTCACCCACGCCGCCGGGATGTGCGCCGCGGTGGCCTTCCTCGCATCGCGCGAGGCCGACTACATCACCGGCGTCGTGCTGCCGGTGGACGGCGGGATCTCGATCTGATGGCCGCCTTCACCTTCGATTCGCTCGCCGACGCCGCCGGTGCCGGTCTCTGGGGCGCGGCCGGTGGATCGAGATCGACAAGCGGCGAATCGATACGTTCGCCGAGATCACCGAAGATCGCCAGTGGATCCATGCCGACCCCGAACGCCCCAAGGAATCAGCCGAGCTGCGACCGCAGCCACTCCTCCACCACGCGCACATGCTCTGCCGCCGCCGTCCGCGCCGCCTCCGGGTCCCGCGCCTCAAGTGCCCGGTAGATCCGCGCATGATCCTCGCGGGCTTGCGCGAAGGCGTCCGCGTCCTGATGGCCGCGCCGTACCCGGGCCCGGAAGGTCCGCGAGGAGAGCCGTTCGATGATCGCGGCGAGCGTCTCGTTCCCCGCGGACTGCGCGATCGCCCGGTGGAATGCCATATCGGCGGTGATGAACTCCTCCGCTTCGGAGGTCTCGTTCATCGCGGCCAGGTGCCCGGCGACCTCGGCCAGCTGATCCGCGTCGATCCGGGCGGCGGCCTGTGCGGTGGCGGCGGACTCCAGGATCCGGCGCACCTCGAGCAGCTCGACCAGTCCCGCCTTGGGAGAGATCTCCGCGACCAGACCGAAGGTCTCCAGCAGATCACCGGCCGCCAGCTGGGTCACGTAGACGCCCGAGCCGTGCCGTGCCTCCAGCACGCCGAGAACCGTCAGTGCCCGGACCGCCTCGCGCATCGAGCTGCGGCCGATCCCCAGCCGAGCCGCGAGATCACGCTCGGTGGGCAGCCGCTGGCCCGGCTCAAGGGCCCCCTCGGCGATCATCTCCTTGATCTGCCCGATGGCCCGCTGTGTGACAGTCCCCTTGACGGGGGTCGCGACCTCCATGGTGCCCCTCTCCACTGACCGGTGTCGCGGCAGTCTACCCAGCGAAGTGGTCGGATCAATAGCTCGAAATCTTCGGGAAATGGCGCCTGAGGGGGTGTTCCGCGACCCAAGTGGTCTGATAAATATTCGACGCGGCTGGGGGGCAGGCCCCCGCCGTACCCCCCTGTGCCTCCGAGGTTGAGGAGCCGTCAAATGGCCGGCAGAACAGTGATTTCGAGAGCGGGAGCGATACGCGCGGCAGCGCTGGCGGCATGCGCGGCGCTGGCGCTCTCCGCTTGTGGCAGCACCAAGGACACCGGTGCTTCCGGCGGGGGCGCCGGCGACAAGGGCGGCAAGGTGGGGGTGATCCTCCCCCTGCTCACTTCGCCGTTCTGGCAGGCGTACAACGACTACGTCCCCAAGATGGCGAAGTCCCAGGGAGTCGACGCCCTCAAGAGCGTCAACTCCAACAGTGACCCCGCCCAGCAGATCACCGACGTGAACAACCAGCTCAACCAGGGCGTCAACGGACTGGTGGTAGCCCCGTTGGACAGCGCCGCGATCTCCGCCGGCCTGGACCAGGCCGAGCGGAAGGGCGTCCCGGTCGTGGCTGTCGACGTCGCGCCCGAGAAGGGCAAGGTCGCGATGGTCGTACGGGCCAACAACACGGCGTACGGCGAGAAGGCCTGCGAATTCCTGGGCAAGACCGTCAAGTCCGGCAAGGTCGTGCAGATCATGGGCGATCTCGCCTCGGTCAACGGACGTGAGCGCTCAGAGGCCTTCCGCGCCTGCGTCAAGAGCAAGTACCCGGACCTCAAGGTCCTGGAGGTCCCCGCGAAGTGGGAGTCCGACGCCGCGGCTTCCAAGCTGGACACACTGCTCAACGCCAACCCTGACATCAAGGGCATCTACCTGCAGGCCGGCGGCGTCTATCTCGCGCCGACCCTGCAGACCCTCAAGTCCAAGAAGATGCTGAAGAAGGCCGGAGAGAAGGGCCATATCTCGATCGTTTCGAACGACGGCATCCCGCAGGAGTTCGAGGCCATCCGCAAGGGCGAGATCGACGCGACCGTCTCGCAGCCCGCCGATGCCTACGCCAAGTACGGCATGTACTACGTCAAGGCGGCCATGGCCGGAAAGACCTTCAAGCCCGGGCCGACCGACCACAACTCCGAGATCGTCAAGCTGCCGAACGGCATGCTGGAGGACCAGCTGGCGGCGCCGCTGGTGACCAAGAAGAACGTGGATGACCCCGAACTGTGGGGCAACACGGTCAAATGAGTACAGCAAGGGAAGCAGCACCGCTCGTCGAGGCGAGCGGCATCGTCAAGCGCTACGGGCCCACCGTCGCCCTCCAGGACGGCCGGCTGACCGTACGGCCCGGCGAGTCCCACGCGCTCGTCGGACGCAACGGCGCCGGCAAGTCGACGCTCGTCTCCGTCCTCACCGGCCTGCAGGCCCCGGACGCCGGCACGGTCGCCTTCGACGGCCGTCCGGCACCCCCCTTGTCGGACCGGGACGGCTGGCGCGCCAAGGTCGCCTGTGTCTACCAGAAGCCAACCGTCGTACCCGGCCTGACCGTCGCGGAGAACCTCTTCCTGAACCGGCAGCCCGCCGGGCGAGGCGGGTTCGTCAGCTGGCGGCGGCTGCACTCCGAGGCGGCGCGGCTGCTGGAGACCTGGGATGTGCGGGTGGCCCCGGACGCGGTGACCGCGGAGCTCAAGGTCGAGGACCGGCAGATGGTGGAGATCGCCCGCGCGCTCTCCTTCGGCAGCCGGTTCATCGTGCTCGACGAGCCGACCGCCCAGCTGGACAACCGGGAGATCGAGCGCCTCTTCGACCGGATGCGCGCGCTGCAGGAGTCCGGGGTGACGTTTCTGTTCATCTCGCACCACCTCCAGGAGGTGTACGAGGTGTGCCAGACCGTCACCGTGCTGCGTGACGCCCGCTGGATCACCACCGCGCCGGTGGCGGAGCTGCCGCGCGCCGCGCTGGTCGAGGCGATGGCCGGCGAGGCGGTCGCCGCACACGGCGGCGCGGCACACAGGAGGGTTGATCAGGATGCCCCCGTGCGGCTCGACGTGCGCGGACTGACCTCCGAGGCGTACGAGGACGTGGATTTCCGCATTCGGCGCGGCGAGGTCGTCGGCCTTGGCGGCAGCAGCGCCAGCGGCAAGATCGAGCTCGCCGAGACCTTGGCGGGGCTGCACACGCCGCGCACCGGCCGCGCCGAACTTGACGGTGTACCGCTCCCGTTCGGGGACGTGCCGAAGGCGCTGAAGGCGGGGGTCGGGTGCGTGCCACGGGACCGGCACGACCAGGGCCTTGTGCCGGGCATGTCCATCGGTGACAACGCCACCATGACCGTCCTCGACCGGCTGGGGCGGTTCGGGCTCGTGGCCACCACCGCCAAGCGCGGCCGCGCCGAGCAACTGATCACCCGCCTTGACATTCACACCGAGGGACCCGATCAGCCGGTCTCGGACCTCTCGGGGGGCAACGCGCAGAAGGTCGTGATGGCCAAGGCCCTGGCCTCGGACCCCCGCCTCCTCGTGCTGATCAACCCGACCGCGGGCGTGGACGTGAAGTCGAAGGAGTCTCTGCTGTCCCGGGTGGACACGGCGCGAGAGGACGGCACAGCGGTGCTGGTCGTCTCGGACGAACTGGACGATCTGCGGCGCTGCGACCGGGTCCTCGTGCTCTTCCACGGGAGGGTCGTCGCCACCCATCCGGCGGGCTGGCACGACCACGAACTGATCGCGTCCATCGAGGGCGTACAGGATGCAGAAGGAGAAGACCGTGGCTGATCTCAAGGCCCCTGCGCCCCCGGCCGCCGACGCGCCACCGACGCGGGCACCCGCCGCCAAGCAGCTGCAGCCGGCCCTGCTGCGGCGGGCCCGGGAACTCGCTCTCGTGCCGGCCCTGGTGCTCCTGGTGTTGCTGGGTGCCGTGGTCAACGACAACTTCCTCACCGAGCGGAATCTGATCTCCGTCCTGAGCGCATCGGCCGCCCTCGCCATGGTGGTGCTCGCCGAGTCCCTGGTGCTGATCACCGGGAAGTTCGATCTGTCCCTGGAGTCGGTGGTCGGTATCGCCCCGGCGTTGGGCGCGATGCTGGTGCTCCCGGCCGTACAGGCCGGGTTGGGCACGGAGCTTCCGGCCTGGGTCGCGATCCTGGCGATCCTCGGGGTGGGCGCCGTGCTGGGAGCGGTCAACGGCGTGCTGGTGGTGCGCTTCAAGCTCAACGCCTTCATCGTCACTCTCGCCATGCTGATCGTCCTGCGCGGGGTGCTGGTCGGGATGACCGAGGGCAAGACGCTCTTCGGGATGCCCGATTCCTTCTACACCCTGGCCACCACGACGTTCCTGGGGATTCCGATGTCGGTGTGGCTGGCGGCGGCCGCCTTCGCCGTGGCCGGGTTCCTGCTGAAGTACCACCGCGTAGGGCGGGCGCTGTACGCGATCGGCGGCAACGCCGCGGCGGCCCGTGCCTCCGGCATCCGGGTGGAGCGCGTGATGCTCGGGGTGTTCGTGACCGCGGGCCTGCTGGCCGCCGTCGGTGGGCTGATGCAGACCGGCTATGTCGGGGCGATCAACGCCAACCAGGGCCAGAACATGATCTTCACGGTGTTCGCGGCCGCGGTCATCGGCGGAATCAGCCTGGACGGCGGCAAGGGCAGCATGCTCGGCGCCCTGACCGGTGTGCTGCTGCTCGGCGTCGTACAGAACCTGCTGACCCTCGCCCAGGTGCCGTCCTTCTGGATCCAGGCCATCTACGGCGGGATCATCCTCGCCGCCCTCATGATCGCCCGGGTCACCTCCGGCCGCGCCCAGGACTGACCCCGTCAACCGCACGTCCGGAAAGGAGAGAGACCGATGAAGTTGATGCGCCTCGGGGAACCGGGTGAGGAGCGACCGGTCCTGCATACCGACGATCGAAGGATCCTCGATCTGTCCGGCATCACGGCCGACATCGACGGTGCGTTCCTCGCCGCAGACGGACCCGCACGGATCCGGTCCGCGCTGGACGCCGGCCTGCTACCCGAGCTCGACGCGAGAGGGCTGCGCACCGGCGCGCCCGTCGCCCGGCCCGGGAAGGTCGTCTGCGTCGGCCTCAACTACCGCGACCATGCGGCGGAGACGGGAGCCGAGATCCCCGAGCGGCCGGTCGTCTTCATGAAGGATCCGGCCACCGTCGTCGGCCCTTACGACACCGTGCTCATTCCGCGCGGCTCACGGCGCACGGACTGGGAAGTGGAGCTCGGCGTGGTCATCGGCCGCCGCGCCCGCTATCTGGCCGGCCACGAGGACGCGCTGGACTGCATCGCCGGATACGCCGTCAGCCACGACGTGTCGGAGCGGGAGTTCCAGCTCGACTTCTCGCCGCAATGGGATCTCGGAAAGTCCTGCGAGACCTTCAATCCGCTCGGACCCTGGCTGGTGACGCCCGACGAGATCGCCGACCCGCAGGCGCTCGGCCTTTGCCTGTCCGTCAACGGGGTGCAGCGCCAGGACGGCTCCACCAAGGACATGATCTTTCAAGTCGCGGAGATCGTCCGCTATTTGAGCCAGTACATGGTGCTGCACCCCGGTGACCTCATCAACACCGGAACGCCGGCCGGGGTCGCCCTGGGCCTCCCGGACCAGCCCTATGTGCGCGCCGGAGACACCGTCGAGCTGTCCATCGACGGGCTCGGCATCCAGCGTCAGTCGTTCGCATCAGCGTGAAAGGCATCATGAAAGACACCTCATTGAGCGCAATTCCCCAGCAGTTGTCCGGCCCTCGGATCACTGCCGTCGACACGTACGACATCCGCTTTCCCACCTCACGCGAGCTCGACGGCTCCGACGCGATGAACCCCGACCCCGACTACTCCGCCGCCTACGTGGTACTGCGCACCGACGCGGGTGACGGCCTGGAGGGGCACGGCTTCACCTTCACCATCGGCCGGGGCAACGAGGTCCAGGTCGCCGCCATCAATGCGCTCCGTCCTCACCTGCTCGGCCGCCCGGTCGCCGAGCTGTGTGCCGACCCAGGGCTGGTGAGCCGCGATCTGGTGGGAGACAGCCAACTGCGCTGGCTCGGCCCGGAGAAGGGCGTGATGCACATGGCTATCGGGGCAGTCGTCAACGCTGTCTGGGACTTGGCTGCCAAGCGTGCGGCCAAGCCGTTGTGGCAGTTCCTCGCCGACGCCGACCCCGAGTGGCTGGTGGGGCAGATCGACTTCCGCTACATCGAGGACGCTCTCAGCCCCGGCCAGGCACTCACGCTGCTGCGCCGCGGGCGAGAAGGCGCCGCGGGGCGCGCGGCCGTACTGCGTGAGCGCGGCTACCCCGGCTACACCACCTCGCCCGGCTGGCTCGGCTACTCGGACGAGAAGCTGACCCGGCTCGCCGAGCAGGCCGTCGCGGACGGTTTCACCCAGATCAAGCTGAAGGTCGGCGCGGACCTCGATGACGACGTCCGGCGCATGCGGGCGGCTCGGGCGGCTGTGGGCCCGGACATCCGGATCGCGATCGACGCCAACCAGCGGTGGGGCGTGGCCGAGGCCACGGAATGGACACGTGCGCTGACCGAGTTCGACCCGTACTGGATCGAGGAGCCGACCAGCCCCGACGACATCCTCGGGCATGCCCGCATACGGAACGCGGTGGCTCCGGTGAAGGTCGCCACCGGCGAACACGTCCAGAACCGCATCATCTTCAAGCAGCTGCTCCAGTCCGGGGCCGTGGATGTGCTGCAGATCGACGCGGCCCGGGTCGGCGGTGTGAACGAAAACTTGGCCATCCTGCTGCTCGCCGCCGAATACGGGGTGCCGGTGTGCCCGCACGCCGGCGGGGTGGGACTGTGCGAGCTGGTCCAGCACCTGTCGATGTTCGACTTCGTGGCGCTCTCGGGGACCACCGAGGACCGGGTCATCGAGTACGTCGACCATCTGCACGAGCACTTCGAGGATCCGGTACGCATCGTGGGCGGGCACTATGCCGCCCCCGAGGCCCCCGGCTTCTCGGCCGGGATGCTGCCGGAGTCGATAGCGACGTACCGATACCCCGACGGCTCGTTCTGGACGGCGGACGGTGCCGCGGTGCAGGCGGTGGTGGCATGAACGGCGAACTGCACGGTCTGAAAGCCGTTGTCACCGGGGGCGGATCCGGCATCGGCCTGACCACGGCGCGGCTGCTGGCCGCGCGCGGCGCCGAGGTCGCGGTGCTCGACCTCAAGCCCGACGCGGCTCAGGCGCCACTGCGGGGGTACGAGGCGGACGTCGCGGTCGACGCCTCCGTACAGGCCACGATCCGCCAGGTGGCAAGCGATCTGCGCGGCATCGACATTCTGGTCAACAACGCCGGGGTGGGTGCCGTCGGCACGGTCGCGGACAACGACGACGCCGAGTGGCAGCGGGTGCTTGGCATCAACGTTCTGGGCCTGGTGCGCACCACCCGGGCCGCCCTGCCGTATCTGCGTCAGTCGGCGCACGCCTCGATCGTCAACACCTGCTCCATCGCGGCCACCGCGGGTTTGCCGCAGCGGGCGTTGTACTCGGCCAGCAAGGGCGCGGTGCTCTCGCTGACCCTGGCGATGGCCGCGGACCATGTGCGTGAGGGCATCCGCGTCAACTGCGTCAACCCGGGCACGGCGGACACCCCGTGGGTGAGCCGACTGCTGGAGCAGGCAGAGGACCCGGCGAGCGAGCGGGCGGCTCTGCATGCTCGCCAGCCGATGGGCCGACTGGTCAGCGCCGACGAGGTCGCCGCGGCCATCACCTACCTGGCGAGCCCGGCGGCCGCCTCCGTCACGGGGACGGCCCTGGCCGTGGACGGTGGCATGCAGGGGCTGCGGCTGCGTCCGGTGGGGCAGTGATGGGTGGCTCGTCCCTATCGACCGGTTTCCCAGGTGTCGGATCCCGTGTTCCGGCTGCCGTACGTCCGCCGCTGCCCCAGCGCACCCTGGGCCGCAGCGGCGTGCCGGTCACGGCGCTGGGCTTCGGGGCGGCCGCCCTCGCCGGGCTCTACACGCCGGTGAGCGAGGAGACCGCCGCGGCGACGGTTGAGGCAGCGTGGGACGTCGGCATCCGTTGCTACGACACCGCCCCGCACTACGGCCTCGGACTGTCGGAGCGGCGCCTGGGCGAGGCCCTGCGCACCAAGCCCCGGGACTCGTACACCCTTTCCACGAAGGTGGGGCGGCTGCTTGAGCCGCACACCGGCGGCGGTGATGATCTGGCGCACGGTTTCGCCGTGGCTGCCACCCACCGCCGGGTGTGGGACTTCAGCGCTGACGGCGTGCGCCGCTCGCTGGAGGACAGCCTCACCCGGCTCGGCCTGGACCGCATCGACATCGCCCTGCTCCACGACCCCGACGACCATGAGGAGCAGGCCTTCCGTGAGGCTTACCCCGCTCTGGAGCGGCTGCGCGCCGAGGGCGTCGTGCGGGCCATAGGAGCCGGCATGAACGAGGCAGCGATGCTGACCCGCTTTGTCACTGACACAGACGTGGACGCGGTGCTGTGTGCCGGCCGCTACACCCTGCTGGAGCAGCCGGCCCTGGACCAGTTGCTGCCCGCCGCCGCGGCGCGCGGGAAGAGCGTCATCATCGGCGGCGTCTTCAACTCCGGCCTGCTGGCCGACCCGAAGCCCGGCGCCACGTACAACTACGCCAAGGCACCGGGGGAGTTGCTGGATCNAGCCCGGCGCCACGTACAACTACGCCAAGGCACCGGGGGAGTTGCTGGATCGCGCACTGCGCATACGCACGATTTCCGAGGCGCACGGGGTGCCGCTGCGGGCCGCGGCGCTGACCTTCCCCTTCGGTCATCCGGCGGTGACGAGCGTCATGGTCGGCGCCCGGTCTCCGGCCGAAGTCCACGACGCCGCAGCGCAGTTGTATCGGCGGGTGCCCGCCGCCCTCTGGGACGAGCTGCGCGCCGAGGGCCTGCTCGGCATCGACGTGCCCGTGCCGGAAGGAGCGTGATCGTGCGCATCGCCCTGTTCATCACCTGCTTCAACGACACGATGTACCCGAACACAGGCAAGGCCGTGACGAAGCTCCTTGAGCGTCTCGGCCACACCGTCCACTTCCCGCAGGCGCAGACCTGCTGCGGCCAGATGCATTTCAACACCGGCTACCGCCACGAAGCGCTGCCCTTGGTACGCCGGTTCGCGGACGTCTTCGCCCGCTACGACGCCGTCGTGACGCCCTCGGGGTCCTGCGCCGGCATGATCCGCGAGCACCACGGCACGCTGGCCCGAAGCTGCGGCGACGCGCACCTCGCCGCCTCCGTCGAGACAGTGGCTCAGAGGGTGTACGAGCTCTCCGAACTGCTGGTGGACGTCCTCGGCGTGACGGATGTCGGCGCCTACTTCCCGCACCGCGTCACGTACCACCCCACCTGCCACTCCCTACGCATGCTGCGCGTGGGCGACCGCCCCCTCCAACTGCTCCGCGCCGTCAAAGGCATCGATCTCGTGGAGCT
Organism: Streptomyces inhibens; assembly: GCF_003389455.1. Taxonomy (GTDB): domain Bacteria; phylum Actinomycetota; class Actinomycetes; order Streptomycetales; family Streptomycetaceae; genus Streptomyces; species Streptomyces inhibens. Next base: position 30,565 of record NZ_QUAC01000224.1, read on the forward strand.
GCCCGAGGCCGACAGCTGCTGCGGCTTCGGCGGTACCTTCGCCCTGAAGAACCCCGACGTCTCCAGTGCGATGCTTGCGGACAAGGTCCGCAACGTGGCGCAGACCCGCGCCGAGGTGCTGTGCGCCGGCGACAACTCCTGCCTGATGCACATCGGCGGTGGCCTGGGTCGACTGCGTACGGGTGTGGGCACCCTCCACCTGGCCGAGATCCTGGCCGCGACGCAAGGGGATCCGGCATGAGCGGGGTCGACACCTCCAGCAGCGTCGTCTGGCTGGGTAGCCCCTCCTTCCCCGAGGCGGCGAGGGAAGCCGTCGCCGACACCCGACTGCGCGCCAATCTACGCAAGGCCACCGGCACCATCCGCACCAAGCGGCTCGCCATGGCCGGCGAGCTCGATGACTGGGAAGAACTCCGCACCGCCGGAGCTGCCATCAAGCGGGCCACACTGCGCCACCTCGACCACCACCTGCTCAAGCTCGAACAGTCGGTCACCGCGGCTGGTGGCACCGTGCACTGGGCCGCGGACGCCGCCGAGGCGAACCGCATCGTCACCGAACTCGTCCAGGCCACGGGAGAGGCGGAGGTCGTCAAGGTCAAGTCCATGGCCACCCAGGAGATCGGCCTCAATGAGGCCCTCGCGCAGGCCGGGATCATGGCGTACGAGACCGACCTCGCCGAACTCATCGTGCAGCTCGGCGACGACCGCCCCTCGCACATCCTGGTACCCGCGATCCACCGGAGCCGCGCCGAGATCCGCCAGATCTTCCACGACCGTATGGCGGAATGGGGGCGGCCCGCGCCCGAGGAGCTGACGGACGAGCCCAGGGATCTGGCGGAGGCGGCTCGCCGTCACCTCCGGGAGAAGTTCCTGCGCGCCAAGGTCGCCGTCTCCGGCGCCAACTTCGCCGTCGCCGACACGGGCACGGTCGCCGTCGTCGAGTCGGAGGGCAACGGCCGCATGTGCCTCACCCTCCCTGAGACGCTGATCACCGTGATGGGTATCGAGAAGGTGCTGCCCTCCTTCGCGGACCTGGAGGTCTTCTTGCAGCTGCTGCCACGCTCCTCCACGGGCGAGCGGATGAACCCGTATACGAGCATGTGGACGGGACCGGTGGACGGCGACGGGCCGCGCGACTTCCACCTGGTCCTGCTCGACAACGGCCGCACCGCTACCCTCCGCGACACCGTCGGCCGCCAGACGCTTGGCTGTATCCGCTGCTCGGCGTGCCTCAACGTCTGCCCGGTGTACGAGCGCACGGGAGGCCACGCCTACGGCTCGCCCTACCCCGGGCCGATCGGCGCCGTCCTCACCCCGCAACTCGCCGGCATCGAGCACGCCCCCTCCCTACCCTTCGCCTCCACGCTCTGCGGCGCCTGCTACGACGCTTGCCCCGTGAAGATCGACATCCCAGAGGTGCTCGTACACCTGCGCGCGCAGGCCGTGGACACGAAGCGCGGCGGCCTTGTGCCCACCCCCGAGGCCCTGGCGATGAAGGCCGCCGCCGTCGCCCTGTCCACCCCGCGCAGGCTGGCCTGGGCGCAGCGGGCAGGCGAGCTGGGCGGGCGCCTCCTTGCCCGGCGAGGCGTGCTGCGCCGTCTGCCCGGACCGCTTCGCCGCTGGTCGGACACCAGGGACACACCCGCGCCGCCCCGCGAGACATTCCGCGCCTGGTGGCGCCGTACCCGCCGGGAGAACGAGTGATGAACAGCCGCAACGCGATCCTCGCCCGGATCGGAGCAGCCCTTGCCGACGTACCGCGTACGGAGCGGTACGACGCCGGAGCGATTCCCCGCGACTACCGCGACAGCCACGCGGGCGTCGACGTCACCGCACTCTTCGCCGAGCGCGCCGCGGACTACCGCGCCACGGTGACCCGTACCGCACACGCCCCGGCGGCTATCGCTGCCGCCCTCGCCCGGCGCGCGCTCGCCGGCCTCGTCGTACCCGACGGCTTCCCCGCCGAGTGGTTGCCCGCGGAGCTCGGCCTGCGGCGGCTTGCAGACCGCCCCCCGCTGAGCGTGCGCGAACTCGACGCGGCCGGAGGAGTGCTCACCACCTGCGCCCTGGCCATCGCCGTGACCGGCACACTGGTCCTGGACGCCGGACCGGGCCAGGGCCGCCGGGCACTGAGCCTGCTGCCCGACTACCACCTGTGCGTGGTCGGAGCCGACCAGATCGTCGGCGACGTCCCCGAGGCCTTGCGGCGCCTGGCCCCGCGCCGCCCGCTGACCTTCATCTCGGGCCCCTCCGCCACCAGCGACATCGAGCTGGAGCGAGTCGAGGGCGTACATGGGCCGCGCACCTTGGACATCGTCATCGTCGACTCCAACAACCCAGGAACAGGAGGAACCGCATGAGAATCGCCCTGCACACCAAAGTTCGCGAGGACCACATCGACGACTACGAGGCCGCCCACCGCGAGGTGCCCAAGGAGCTCACCGACGCCATCCGCGCCGCCGGAGCCACCTCCTGGACGATCTGGCGCAGCAGCACCGACCTGTTCCATGTCCTGGAGTGTGACGACTACGCGAGGCTGCTCGCCGAACTGGAGAGCCTCCCGGTGAACATCGCCTGGCAGGCGCGAATGGCGGAGCTGCTCGACGTGGTGCACGACTACTCCGCCGACGGCGCGGCGGCCGGCCTGCCCGTGGTCTGGGAGCTCTGACCACCATGCCCGTCGTTGACGCACACCACCACGTGTGGGACCTCTCCGTACGCGACCAGGACTGGATCACCGGACCTGAACTCTCCCCGATCCGGCGTGACTTTCTCCTCGACGATCTCCGCCCCGAGGCCGCGGCCGCCGGCATCGACGCGACGGTCCTCGTCCAGACGGTCACCGTGCCGGAAGAGACCCCCGAACTCCTGGAGCAGGCGAAAGGCAGCGACTTGGTCGCGGGCGTCGTCGGCTGGACCGACCTGACCGTGCCGGATGTGGCCGACGCACTCGCCGCGCTGCGCGAACTCCCCGGTGGGGAACGGCTCGTCGGCATCCGGCACCAGGTGCAGGCGGAGCCTGACATCGCGTGGTTGCTGCGGCCGGATGTCGACCGCGGCCTTGACGCGATCGCTGCGGCGGGACTCGCATACGACCTGCTGGTCCTCCCCCATCAGCTGCCGGCCGCGGTCGAGGCGGTCGCCGACCACCCCGGCCTCACCTTCGTCTTGGACCACCTGGGTAAGCCGCCCATCGCCTTCGGCACGATCGAGTCCTGGGCTCGCTACGTCCGCGAGCTGGCTGCCCTGCCCAACACCGTGTGCAAGCTCTCCGGTCTGGTCACCGAGGCTGACTGGACCCACTGGACGGTGGCCGACCTTCGCCCGTACGCCGAAGTGGTCCTTGGGGCATTTGGCCCGGACCGGACCATGTTCGGCTCCGACTGGCCGGTTTGCCGCCTGGCTTCCTCGTACGGCGAGGTGTTCGACATGGCGTGCCGACTCACCGAAGGTCTGAGCTCGTGCGAGCAGGCCCAGGTGTTCGGGGGCACGGCCGAGCGCGTCTATGGCCTGGAGGGCGAGCGCTGACGGAGAGCCCTGCGGTTGGCCTTCCGCGGCGGGCTTGAGGGCCTGAATCTCGTCGCGCCCGAGGGTGACACGCCCCACTGATGCAACCGCCGGTCACTCCCGCCGGTACGGCCACCAGCTCTGTCCCAGGGACTTTCCAAGGACTTTCCGCCGAGTAGGAGGGAAAGGCCCTGACGGCTCTGAAAGACGCAAAGCCCCAGGTCAGGGCCGATTTTCAACCAGTTGATGACGCTCGCCGAGTCGAGTCTCGCGCCGAGCGTGCCGGCCGAGCGAGGACGCGCGGACGAGGGCTTGGTAAGCACCGCGCGAGCCACCCGACGACGGCGCCGCCGTAGGCGCTGTTCTGGGTGAATTCTCCCTTGAACAGCGCCAGTTGGCGGCATCACCGCATGTGTCAGTACGAGTAGAACCCCGACCCCGACTTCCGCCCCAGCCGCCCCGCGTCGACCATGCGCGCCAGCAGCGGGGGAGCGGCGTACAGCGGCTCCTTGTACTCGTGGTACATCGACTCGGCGACCGAGGCCACGGTGTCCAGGCCGATCAGGTCGGACAGCTTGAGCGGGCCCATCGGGTGGGCGCAGCCCAGCTCCATGCCGTTGTCGATGTCCTCGCGGCTGGCGATGCCCGACTCGAACATCCGGATCGCGGAGAGCAGATACGGGATCAGCAGGGCGTTGACGACGAAGCCCGAGCGGTCCTGGGCGCGGATCGCATGCTTGCCCAGCACGTCATGCACCAGCGCCTCGGCGCGCTTGATGGTCTCCTCGCCGGTGGTCAGGGCCGGGATCAGCTCGACGAGCTTCTGCACCGGCGCCGGGTTGAAGAAGTGGATGCCGATGACCTGGTCCGGACGGGAGGTCGCGACGGCGAGCTTCACCAGCGGGATGGAGGAGGTGTTGGAGGCCAAGATGGCGTCCGGGCGAGTGATCACCTGGTCGAGGACCTGGAAGATCTCGGTCTTGACCTGCTCGTTCTCCACGACGGCCTCGATGACGAGATCGCGGTCGGCGAACTCCCCGAGGTCGGTGGTGAAGCTGAGCCGGCCGAGTGTCGCGTCGCGCTCCGCGGCAGTGATCTTGCCGCGTTCGGCGGCCTTGCCCAGGGAGTTGGTCAAGCGGGTGCGACCCAGTTCCAGGGCCTCGCCGGTGGTCTCGGCGACCATGACGTCGAGCCCAGCGCGGGCGCAGACCTCGGCGATGCCTGCGCCCATCTGGCCGCAGCCGACCACTCCGACGCGTGCAATGTCGGTGAAAGTGTCCGTCACCTCGTGCCTTTCGCTGATCTTCAGGACCGGCGGTACGCCGTAAGGGTCCGACGCCCGCCTCGCCCCGACGTTACTCCGCGCGGTGCTGTGCTACGGGCCGCGGGGCGGGCATTCTGAGCCCTCAGGACAGGATGAAACGGACAACTGGGGACTTTTGATGAGACCGATCACACGGAGAGGGTTTGCGGTGGGCGCGCTCGGCGCGGCCTCCTCGCTGCTCACCACGGGTGCCGCGGCGCCCTCGGGCCGCGCGCCACGGCGCGAGATGCGCGGTATGTGGCTGGCGACGGTCGCCAACCTGGACTGGCCCTCCAGCGCGAAGCGCACGCCCGCCGAGCAACAGCGCGAACTGCGCGCCCACTTCGACACCGCCGTCGCCCGCAAGCTCAACACGGTGTTCTTCCAGGTGCGGCCCACCGCGGACGCCCTGTGGCCCTCCCCGTACGAGCCGTGGGCGCAGTACCTGACCGGACAGCAGGGCCGCGACCCGGGCTGGGACCCGCTCGACTTCGCGGTACGCGAGGCGCACCGGCGCGATCTCGAGCTGCACGCCTGGTTCAACCCGTACCGGGTCGCCAACCACACCGACCCCGGCCGGCTGGCCCCCGACCACCCCGCCCGCCGGCACCCCCGCTGGGTCCTCCCGTACGGCGGCAAGCTCTACTACAACCCCGGACTGCCGGAGGTCCGCCGCTTCGTCCAGGACGCGATGCTCGACGCGGTGCAGCGCTACCCCGTCGACGGGGTGCACTTCGACGACTACTTCTATCCGTATCCGGTCGCCGGCCAGCACTTCGACGATGACGCCGCGTACCAGGAGTACGGCGGCCCCTCCCAGAGCCGGGCCGCCTGGCGGCGGGAGAACATCGACCGGCTGATCTACGAGATGGCGCAGCGGCTCGACGCGGGCGGGCAGCAGCCCGGGCGCCGGGTGCGGTTCGGTGTCAGCCCGTTCGCGGTCTGGCGCAATCACACCACCGACCAGCAGGGTTCCCGTACCCAGGCCGGGGTGGAGACCTACGACGACCTCTACGCGGACACCCGCCGCTGGGTCCGCGAGGGCTGGCTCGACTACATCGTGCCGCAGGTCTACTGGCCCATCGGGTCCAAGGCCGCCGACTACGCCGAACTGGTGCCCTGGTGGGCGCGGACCGTCCAGGGAACCGGCGTGGACCTCTACATCGGTGAGGCCCTCTACAAGGCGGGCGATGCGGAGCCGGCCGCCTGGAAGGATCCGGCCGAACTCTCCCGCCATCTCACCTTCGCTCGCAAATACCCGCAGGTCGGCGGCCACGTCTACTTCTCGGCGAAGGAGGTGGCCAAGGACCGGGCTGGCGCCATGGCGCGGGTCGTGCGTGACCACTACGGCAGCGTGGCACGGCCATAGGAACGGTCCGCGCGGACGTGGGAGCCGTCCGCGCGGCCGTGGTGGCGATCCGTCTACGGGATCGCGCTATCGGCCGGAGCCGGGGTCGATGTCGGTGGCCTTTCCGTGCTGGACAACCGAGTCGGGGCCGGGAGACATGATCGCCTCATGCCCGTCCTCGGCACGGACACGGTAAGGCGGATCGCCGTTCGTGCCCAGTACCTCGATGATCTCGACGACCCGGTCGTGATGCCCGACGGTCCTGCCGTGCACCACCAGCCGGTCGCCCCTGCTCGCGTGCATCAGGGGTCCTCCCCGCTTCGGGGCGGCCGCCTGACCGGTACGGCCGACGATGCGACGGCCGAGCGGTTGAACGGCCAACGATTTCAACGGATTACGGGCCTGGTCCGGCCCGGACGGCGGTACCTGCCATCGCGGCAAGTTTACGTCCGGAGGCGGCGGTCGCACCCGGGAGACGTCACGGGAGGTGGATTCGGCCGGGCGGTGGGGGCCGTCGCCGCGGGCGTCCGGCCCCTGGGGTCCGGTCCGTCACCCGCGCGCCCGTTGGGTGACCGCGATGCACGCCAGGACCGCCAGCGCCGCAGCGGGAGCGGCCGGCGGAAGTCGCTCACCCAGGAGAAGTACCGACCACAGCAGCGTCAGCAGCGGCTGGGCGAGCTGCAGCTGACTCGCCTTGGAGATGCCGATCATGGCCATCCCGCGGTACCAGACGACCATCCCGAGGAAGTTCGAGCCGGCCGCCAGCCACAGCAGCCCGCCGACCGCGTGCGCCGTGAGGTGCAACGGCTCGGTGGACAGCGCGATCGCCGCCCCCGTCACCGTCACCGGAAGCGCCAGCACCAGGGCCCAGCCGACCACGTGCCAGCCCGGCATGTAGCGGGCCAGCCGGCCGCCCTCGGTGTATCCGGCCGCGCACACCAGCAGCGCCGCGAACAGGAACAGATCGCCGCGGCCCGGTGCCCCGCCGCTCTGCTGCACCGCGAAGCCGATGACCACGGCGGCGCCGATCAGCGAGGCGACCCAGAACGTACGGGAGGGCCGGGCGCCGGTCCGTACGGCCGAGAAGGCGGCGGTGGTCAGCGGCAGCAGGCCGACCACGACGGCCGCATGCGAGGTGGTGGAGGTCTGCAGGGCGAGGGTGGTGAGGATCGGGAAGCCGAGGAAGGCGCCGCCCGCGACGATCGCGATACCCGCCCAGTGGCGCCGCTCCGGAACCCGTACCCGGAAGACGGCGAGCGCACCGCCGATCAGCACGGTGGCCAGCACGCTGCGCAGCATCACCACCGTCCAGGGCCCCATGCCCTCCAGCGCCCAGGCGGTCCCGGGGAAGGTGAGGGAGAAGGAGGCGACACCGAGGGCGGCGAGCAGGGCGCCACGGCTCACCAGGGGGCCGCGGGTGGTGGCGGCCTTCGGGGCGCTGTGGCCGGCGGCGGTCGGGGCGCTGACCGCTATCGCGACCTGGGTAGTAGCGCTATCGTTGTCTCTCATGCATGAGCGTAGCAGTGGCGCCGAACTGGCCGCGATCCTCCGGGCGGAGCTGAACCGCTACTCTCCAGGAGAGAAGCTGCCATCGAGCCGTGTCCTCGTGGAGCGGCACCGGGTCAGCCCGGTGACCGTCTCCCGGGCGCTCGCCGAGCTGGTGGCGGAGGGGCTGGTCGTCACCCGCCCCGGCGCCGGGGCCTTCCGGGCCGAGCCGCGCAGCGAGGCGTCCCGGCCGGTCGACACCTCCTGGCAGGAGATCGCGCTGAGCGCGGAACCGGCCGGCGACCAGGTGCCGCGCAGCGTCGACGCCTCGGGCGTACTGGCCACCCTGGCCAGGCCGGCCCCCGGCGTCATCGAACTCAACGGCGGCTATCTGCACCCCGATCTGCAACCCGAGCGTGCCCTCTCCGCCGCACTGGCGCGGGCCGGGCGCCGGCCGGGCGCCTGGGCGCGGCCGCCGGTCGAGGGTGTGCCGGAGCTGCGGGCGTGGTTCGCGCGGGAGATCGGCGGCCCCGGTGGCGCGCTCGCCGCCAGCGACATACTGATCACCGCGGGCGGCCAGAGCGCGCTGACCGCCGCGCTGCGCGCCGTCGCCCCGCCCGGCGCCCCGGTCCTCGTCGAGTCCCCGACCTACCCGGGCATGCTGGCCGCCGCCCACGCCTCCGGGCTGCGGCCGGTGCCCGTACCGACGGATGCGGACGGTGTCCGTACGGATCTCCTCGCCGACGCCTTCCGTGCCAGCGGCGCGCGGCTCTTCGTCTGCCAGCCGCTGTTCCAGAACCCGACCGGCGCGGTGCTCGCCCGGGAGCGGCGGCGCGAGGTGCTGCGGGTGGCCCGGGCGGCCGGCGCGTTCGTGATCGAGGACGACTTCGCGCGGCTGCTGGGCCACGACGACGCGCCCCCACTCCCGCCGACGCTGAGCGCGGAGGACCAGGACGGCACGGTCGTCCACGTCCGCTCGCTCACCAAGGCCACCTCGCCCAACCTGCGGGTCGGCGCCCTGGCCGCCCGCGGCCCGGTGCTCGACCGGCTGCGCGCGATCCAGGTCGTCGACAGCTTCTTCGTGCCGGCACCGCTCCAGGAAGCCGCCCTGGAACTCGTCGGATCGCCCGCCTGGACGCGCCATCTGCGGCTGATCGCCGGTGAGTTGACCACTCGCCGCAATGCGCTGATCGCCGCCCTGCACGGTCAGCTGCCCGCGTTCGTGGAACGGGGGCCGGGGTACGGCGCGGCGTACGGCGGCGATCCGGCGCGCGGCGGCGGCCGGTACGTCCCGCCCGGCGGCTACCACCTCTGGCTGCGGCTGCCGGACGGCACCGACGAGGCGGCGCTGGCCGGCGCGGCGCTGCGGGCCGGCGTCGCGGTCGCGTCCGGCCGCC
>NZ_QUAC01000219.1 GCF_003389455.1 Streptomyces inhibens
TGGGGGCGCCGGAGGGAGCCGGCGGGAGGGGGGTCGGTGGGAGGCCGAGGCGGGCGAGGGCGCGGTGGGCGCAGTGGCGGGTGGTGGTGAATTCGTGGCGGCGTTTGGCTCCGGCGTGGGCGATGACCTGTTGCTCGGTCGGGAAGAGGGCGGGTGTGGGGGTGGGGTCGCCGAAGGTGTCTTCGCCCAGCGCGCCGGGGGGCAGGACGGCCTCGATCAGCATCTGGCAATTCCTTGTTGTCGCAGGTGAGTTGGTGGTGGGTGGGGACTGGTGACGTGGTGGGGAGGGTTGGCGTTGTGTTTCTAGGTCGCGTGACCTAGTCTGCCTCGTGTGGACGATGACATCCAGCTTGATCTGACAGGCCCGGTGCTCGTGGTGGGCGGTTATGGCACCGTCGGCGGAGATCTGACCCGGCTCGCGGCGCCCTCGTGGCCCTTGCTGCTCACCGGGCGTACCCCGGAGCGCGGACGTGCGCTCGCCGATGAGGTGGGTGCGTCGCTCCAGCGCTGGGATCTGAGTGATCCGGAGCCCTTCACGGCGAAGGTCCGTGCCGTGATCAGCACGGTGAACGACCCTGATGACCGGGTGCTGTTGGCCGCGATCCGTGGCGGTGTCCCGTACGTGGACATCACGCGATGGACGGCGCGGCTGCAGCGGGCCACCGCGGTGGCGGCCGTGACGCCGCCCACGGCTCCGGTGCTGCTGTCGTCGAGCTGGATGGGTGGGGTGACCGGGCTGGTCGCCGCGGCGCTGGCGCGTGAGCTCGGTGGGGCGGCCGCGGTGGAGATCGCCATTCGGTATGACCTCAAGGACCGGGCGGGCACGGACTCGGTGGAGTTCATGGACCGGCTCGGGCTCGATTACGAGGTGACCGAGGGCGGGCAGCGGCGGATGATCACGCCGCTGAGCGGGGCCGGGACGGTCAGCATCGGCGGGCATCGGACCAAGGTGGCGCGGATCGATACGCCGGAGCAGTTCACCCTGCCGTTGGTGCTCGGGGTGGATACGGCCATCACGCGGATCGGCTTCAGCGCCAATTCGTCGACGTCCACCCTGCTGGCGCTCAAGCGGACCGGGTTCTTCCGGTGGGGGCGTGGGGATCGGTTCGAGTCCACGCGGCGGTCGATGCTGTACTCGCCGGGTGAGGGTGGCAGCGCCCTGTTGCGGATCGATGTGCGCGGGCGCGGTGGCGAGCGGCGTACGGCGACGGTCACCGATCCGGCCGGGCAGGCCCATCTCACGGCGCTGGGCGGGCTGTTGGGGCTGCGCCGGGTGCTGGGTGAGGACGGTGCAAAGGCGCCTCGTGGGGTGGTTTTCCCCGAGATGACGCCGGTGCCGCAGGATGTCGTTCCCGCTTTGGAGAAGGCGGGCGTCAAGGTCGAGGTGGCATGAGCGAGGAGAAGGAGTCGGGCGCCGGGAAGGGCTCGACGCTGACGCGGCAGGGCAGCATTCGGCGGACGAGTCTGCTGGATGCGGCCGAGACCGTGCTGGTGGCCAAGGGGGCGGATGCCTCGCTGCGGGCCATCGCCGGTGAGGCCGGGGTGCGGGTCGGGCATCTGCAGCACTACTTCCCGACCCGGGCCGATTTGATCAAGGCGGTGCTGGAGCGGGCGCTGGACCGTTCGCTGGAGCGGCTGGCCGAGACGACGGGGCTGCGGATGGTGCGCGACGATCCGTCGGCCATCGGCACTCCGGAGGGGCCGGCGAACCCTGACGAGGTGGTGGCGGTGGTCCTCGCCGAGCAGGAGGATCCGCAGCTGGTGCGGCTCTATGTCGAGGTGTGGGCGCTGGCCGCGCGGGATGACGAGATCGCCACGGTGGTCCGGGAGTTCTACCGGAAGTACGTCGCGCATGTGGAGGCGTTCGTTCAGCAGGGGCGGCCGGACTGGTCGGGTGAGTTCTGCCGGGCCAGGGCCGAGACCTTTGTCGCGCTGGTCGAAGGGGCGGCCTTGATGCGGTCGGGTATCGCCGGCAGCCGGTCGGCCGCGATGGATGCACAACTCGCGCTGTTTGCCGTGCGGTTGCTCCGGGACTGAGCGCCGGGGCGGGCGGGGGCGCGGGCCGGTCGGTGCCGTACGGCGGTCCGGTCCGGTCCGTGCCGTACGGCGGGCCGGCCGGTGCGCCGTCAGAGGTGAATTCACTTAGGGGGGATCTCGTATGACCGAGGTAGTGGACCTGGCCGAGCTCGCCGCGACGGCCGGGCTGGAGCAGGAGCTCGACCGGCTCGCCAAGAGCCAGGGCATCATCCGTACCCGTCAGCTGAATCAGCAGGAGACCTGGACGGTGCTCGGTGCGGCGCTGACGCGTGAGCTGCTGAGTGATCCGCGGCTGTCCAACGATGTGCACACCCATGCGCCGCACGGGGCGCTGGTCCCGGGGATGGCCGTGATGCTCCTGGAGCAGGACGACCCCGGGCATGCCCGAAACCGCCGGCTGGTGAGCGCGGCGTTCGCCTCGCGGGCGGTACGGCAGCTGGAGCCGCGGATCGTGGAGATCACCCGGCAGCTGCTGGACGGGCTGGGGGAACGCGGTACGGCGGACTTCATCGAGGAGTTCACCTATCCGATGCCGCTGGAGGTGATCTGTGAGCTGCTGGGGGTGCCGGCGGAGGACCGGGATCCGTTCCGTAAGTGGGCGATGGACATCTCTGCCGCGCCGTCGGTGGAGGCGATGCAGGCGGCGGCCGTGGAGCTGTTCAGTTACTGCATCGGGCTGATCGGTGCCAAGCGGGAGCGGCCCACCGAGGATCTGCTCAGTGAGCTGATCGTCGCCCGGTTCGACGACGGGAGTGCGCTGAGCGATGCGGAACTGTCGTCGTTCGCCGCGGTGTTGCTGATCGCCGGCCATGACACGGTCACCAATCTGCTGGCCAATGCGCTGCACGATCTGCTGGCCCACCCCGAGCAGCTGGCCGCGCTGCGCCGCGATCCGGCGCTGGTCGGCGCGGCGGTGGAGGAGGCGCTGCGGTTCCGGGGCTCGGCCATGACCACGGTCAACCGGGTCGCGAGGGAGGACATCGAGGCCGGTGGCGTCACGATCCGCAAGGGGGAGCTGGTCCGCTTCCTGCTGAACGCGGCCAATCGCGATACCGAGGTACGGGCCGATCCGCACTCCTTCGACATCGGCCGGGCGACCGCGCAGCATGTCGCGTTCGGGATGGGGCCGCACTTCTGCCTGGGACAGCGGCTGGCCCGCCAGGAGGCGACGATCGCGCTGACGGAGATTCTGCAGCGCTTCAGCACGCTTGAACTCGCGGTACCGGCCGATGAGGTGCGCTGGCTGCCGTCGGACGCGATCCGCGGTCTGGTCGAGCTGCCGCTGCGGTATGCGCGCTGAGCATCGGGGCTGTGCCGTAAGGGAGTTGGGGGACAGATGAAGATCACGGTGGATGACGGGCTGTGCGACGGGCTGGGGCAGTGTGCCCTGGTGGCGCCCGAGGTGTTCGCGCTCGATGACGACGAGCGGCTGGTGGTGGCGCCGGAGCCGGCGCGGGAGCTGGCGGGCAAGGTGGCGGCCGCGGCGCGGGCGTGTCCGGTGCGGGCCATCTCGGTCGAGGAGTCCTGAGCCGTGCGCGAGGTCGTCGTGGTGGGGGCGGGCCTGGCGGGTGTGCGGGCCGGTGAGTCGCTGCGGGCGCAGGGGTTCTCCGGCCGGCTGACGGTGGTGTCGGACGAGCGTGAACTGCCCTACGACCGGCCGCCGCTGACCAAACAGGTGGTCTCCGGGACGATGACGGAGTCCGATATCCGGCTGGCGGGCGCCGAGGACTTCGGCGCCCGCTGGATCCGGGGGACCGCGGCCGTCGGTCTGGACCGGGAGCGGCGCCGGGTGCGGCTGGCCGACGGTGCGGAGCTGCCGTACGACGGGGTGGTGCTGGCGCCCGGGGCCAAGGCCAGGGCCTGGTCAGGGGCGGTGCCGCCGGCCGGGGTGCTGACGGTGCGGGGGCTCGATGATGTCCGGAGGCTGCGTGTCGCAGTGGACGGTGGGGCTCGTGAGGTGGTCATTGTCGGGGCGGGGTTCGTCGGGGTGGAGCTGGCGTCGTCGCTGAGCGGGCTCGGGGTGCGGGTCACGCTGGTGGAGCCCTTCGGCCGGCCGTTGCGGGCGCTGGGCGCGGCGGTTTCCGGGGTGGTGGCAAAGGCCGCGGGCCGGGCGGGGGTCGTGGTGCGGCTGGGGACCGGGGTGCGGGGGTTTCGCGACAGCGGCGGCCGGGTCGCGGCTGTGGAGCTCGTCGACGGGAGTGTGCTGCCGGCGGCGCTGGTGGTGGTGGCGATCGGGATGGTGCCGGCGACCGGCTGGCTGGCGGGGTCGGGGCTGGCGTTGCCGGCCGGCCGGATCCACTGTGATGAGCGGCTGTTCGCCCGGACCGCGGGCGGGGCGGGTGCGCCGGATCCGGGTGTGGTGGTGGCCGGGGACGCCGCGTGGTGCGATGCGGTGCGGGCGGCGGACGGGCCGGTTGCGCTGGAGCACTGGAGCAATGCGGCCGCGCAGGGTGAGCTGGCCGCGCGCAATCTGCTGGCCGGGCCGGCGGCGGCCGAACCGTACGACCATGTCCCCTCGTTCTGGACGGCGGCGTTCGGGCTGCGGATCAAGTCGGTCGGTCTGCCGGGTACCGGTGACCGGACGGTGGTCGAGGCGGGGGATCCGGCCGTCGGCGCGGTGCTGGTGGCGCACTACCGCGAGGGGCGGCTGGTCGGTGCGGTGAGTGTGAATCAGGGGCGGTTGCTGTCGGCGTATGCGCGGCGGTTGCAAGAGGAACGGATGGTCGGCCGGGGAAACAAAACCGTCGGAACGTGAATCCCCCGTTAAGTTTTCCAATACCACGGAACTTTTGTTGTTGACCCCTTCGGGAAGCGACTTGGTCACGTGACCTATCGCACATTCCCGTGACGCCCCTATGTGGCTCTGGTAACGTTTTTATCGCGCCTCCCGAGGGGGCGGTGCAGGCCTTGTGGGGGAGTACGACGAGGTGCTCGCCGAATGAATGTGGCCTGTTCCTGTGAATGCAGGTATCGGGGGATCATTTGCTACGGGGGACGGCATGTGTAGCGGCTTCATCGGTGTCTGAAAACGGGACCTCCCGCTGTGTGGAAGTGTGTCCCGGTCTTCTGTGTCCGTAGGTCGAGTGCGCCGGTGCGACGGCGACTTGTGACCTTTTGGCGGACGTTCGTCAACTCATTCAACTCATGCGTCGGGAACCGGCAGATGGTCGGTTCCGGCGTCCCTGAAGTGAATTCCTGAACGGCATGCGGGGACGGGCTTCACCATGTCCGTTTTCCTTTGCCGTGGGTTTTCCAGCCTTCCGTGATGCCATTTTCTGCTGCCATTTTCCAGTATTTTCCATGGCCGGTAAAAGGTGGCTTCCGAGTGCTCAGAAACGAGGAGAGAACCATGCAGAACCCCTTCGAGACAGAGCAGATCCACGAGATCGTGCGAGAGGGCCTGGCCCAGGTGCTGGGCAGCAGCACCGACGAGATCACCCCGGACGCCACCCTTGTCGCCGACCTCGGCGCCGAATCGCTCGACCTGGTCGAATTCCGCTTCGAGATGGAGACCAAGCTCGGCGTGGCGCTGCCCAAGTCGAATGTGCTCGACCTGCTGGCGACGGCGCTCGGCGGTTCGGAGCAGCTCTACGACGACCGGGGCGGGATCTCCGAACTGGCCGCGGAGGTGCTGCGGCGCAGCGCGTTCGGCTACTCCGTGGAGCAGGTGCACGCCGGTATGCGCCCGTACGAGGTCGCCGCGGCGGCCACCAGCGCGCACTGGGCCGCCTTCACCCACACGATCTTCGACCACCTCCCCGAGGTCTGCACCGAGTGCGCCGCCGACAAGGCGCAGATCGCCGTCTCCGGCAAGGCCCGGTGCGCCGGTTGCGGTGCCGCGCTGGAGCCGGCCACCGGCGACGAGGTGATGGCCGACGGCGTCCGTACGGTGCTGGAGGCGCTGGGGCACGCCCAGCCCGTGGGCTGACGCGGATGCCTGTGCGGAAGGCGTCGCTTGTCGTGCGAGTCGTGCGAAAGGAAAGCAAGTGAACCCCCACATACCCACCGGGGACGGCCAGGAGGTCGTGGTGACCGGCATCGGCCTGGTCGCCGGCCGGCTGACCGACCCCGAGTCGTTGTTCGACCATCTCGCGCAGGGGCACACGCTCATCACCGAGCACCCGCTCCACCAGGAGTGGGGCGTGCCCTGCGCCGTCTCGGCGCATATCGACCCCGGGGTCCGGGCGGCCCTGGAGGACGCGGTGCCCGAGGAGGCCGGATCCCTGGGGCCGGCCGGCACCCTCGCCTGGCACGCCGCCGCCCAGGCCTGGGAGCGCAGCGGGCTGCCGCGGCGGCTCGACACCGAGCGCGGCGGCGTCTTCCTCGCGTGCAACCGGATGGTCATGGAGCCGGCCGAACTCGCCGGCCTGGCCGGCCATGTGGACTTCGCGGCCGGCGCACTGGACCTGGACAGCTATCTGGACGCGGGCGGGCCCGACGCCGAGCGCTACGAGCGGATCCAGCCGGACACCGCCACCGTGCGGCTGGCCGACTACTTCGGCGCGGCCGGTGTCCTGGAGACGCATGCGGACGCCTGTGCCGCGGGCGGGATGGCGATCGGCAGCGCCTACCGCTACATCCGCAGCGGCGTGCTCGACGTGGCGCTGGCCGGCGGCGCGGAGAGCCTGACGACGCTCACCTCCGTCACCGCCTTCTACGGGGTGGGCGCGCTCGCGCCCGCCGACGGGCAGGACGCCGGGCGGATCAGCCGCCCCTTCGACAAGGACCGCTCGGGGTTCGTCATCGGCGACGGCGCCGCGTTCCTGGTGCTGGAGTCGCGGGCGCACGCCGAGGCCCGCGGCGCCCGCATCCTGGCCCGGGTCGCCGGCTACGCGGGGGTGACCGAGGCGGTGAAGATGACGTCCAGTTCGCGGGACGGCTCGGACTACGCGGAGTGCATGCGGGCCGCCCTCACGGACGCCGGGCTCACCCCGGGCGACATCGACCATGTCAATGCGCACGGCACCTCGACCGAGGCCAACGACACCTGCGAGGCCGCGGCCCTGCACCTCGTGTTCGGGGAGCGGACCGCCGGTATCCCGGTCACCGGCAACAAGTCGGCCATGGGGCACTCCCTGGCCAACAGCGGTGCGGCAGAAGCGGTGCTCTCGGTGCTCAGCCTGCAGCGGCAGTCCGTACTGCCGACCCTCAACTTCGCCGAACCCGACGAGGTGACGCGCGGGCTGGACATCGTCACCGAGCAGCGCAGTACGCCGGTGACCGCCGTACTGTCGAACTCCTTCGGCTTCGGCGGCCAGAACTGTTCCCTGATCCTGGCCCAGGCGGGGTGAGCGCACCGATGACGAATCTTGATGCGGTGCGGCTGACCGCACCCGGCTTATACACGGCGGCGGGGGTGGATCCGGCGTCCCTGTGGGAGGCCCTGGTGGCCGGCAAGGACACCGGCCGGCCGTACGAGGTCGCCTCCGGGCCGTGGCCCGGGACGGACACGGTCTTCCTCGTCGACGACCCCGATGCCGCCACGCTGGGCGTGCACCGAAGGGTGCTGCGTACCTCGGAGAAGCAGGCCCGGATGGCGCTCTACGGCGCCCGGCTGTCGCTGGCCGGGCCGGCCGGGAGCGGCCCGGTGGGCGGTGAGCGCTGGGGGCTTTATCTCGGACTGCCCACGGTGGACGAGGAGTTGCTGCGTTTCACGGCGCTCGACGGGCTGCGCGCGGCCGCCGGTTCGCCGGACCGGGTGGCGGCGCTCTACGCCCGGGAGGTCCCGCCGTTCAGCGGACTGTCCCACCTCAACAGCACCGCCGCCGCGCATATCTCGGCCGCCTTCGGGCTGACCGGGGCGATGGCCGCGTACTCGCCGTTCTCCGACGCGGGGCTGGAGGCGCTGATCGACGGGGTGCTCTCGGTCGCCGAGGGTGAGAACGAGGCGGCCGTCGTCGGAGCGGTCAGCCCCAAGGTGCATCCGCTGCTGTTCCCGCAGTACGAGGAGCTGGGCTGGAACGGCGCCACACCGGGCGAGGGGGCCGCCTTTCTGCTCGCCGCGCGGGCCGAGGACGTGCCCGTATTACAGGACGCGTCGGAGCACGGCGGGACGGCGGCGGCCCGGCTGGCCGGCTACGGGCGGGCGTTCGGCGCGGAGGGCGCGGACCGTACGGCGGCGATCGCCGAGGCCGTGCACACGGCGCTGGAGATGGCCCGTACCGACGCCGACGGCATCGGCTGGGTGCTGCCGGACGCCGTGTGGACGACGGCCGGTGAACAGGCCCAGCGCGCCGCGCTCGACCAGGTCTTCGCGGGTGCCGCCGAGCGGCCCGCGGTGATCGGCACCGAGCCTGCCACCGGTGTGCTCGGACCCGCCCACCCGCTGGCCCATGTGCTGCTGGCGCTGCACGGCCTGGCCGGCGGCCGGCGCCTGGCGGCGGCCGAGGGCGGCGCGGTGCGGGAGGAGGCGCTGCCGGTCTCCCGGGCGCTGGTGCTGGCCTGCGGTGCGCGCGGTCAGGTGTGCGCCGTCGTACTGGAAGGAGCCGGGAGATGACCCGCCGTGTCGTGGTGACCGGACTGGGCGCCGTCTGCGGACTGGGGCTCGACTGGCAGACCATGTGGGAGGGGCTGTGCGAGGGGCGCTCGGCGATCCGCGCCTGGCAGCTGCCCGGTATCGAGGACTTCCCGGTGCGCTATGCGGCGCCGGTCGACGACGAGGCGTTCGCGCTGCGTCACGGCGTCGACGACGGCCTGGACCGGCCGATGGAGCGGCGGATGCGGTTCGGGCTGGCGGCCGCCGGGCAGGCGCTGGCCGACGCGGGCCTCGACACCGCTGCCGGCGCCGGGCGCCCGGTGGGCAGGGTCGGCACGGCCGTCGGCTCGGGCGTACCCGAGCGTGACCCGTACGAACTCCTTGCCGCCTTCGGCGAGGACGGCCGGCCGAGCTGGCAGGCGCTCTACGCCCGGCGCGCCGAACTCGACCGCGCCGGCGGCCTGTTCTGCACCAATGACGCGCTGGCCACCGGGATCGCGGCCCGTCACCGGCTGCGCGGGCCGGCGCTCAACTTCAGCACCGCCTGCGCCGGGGCCACCCACGCCATCGGCCATGGATTCCGCATGATCCGGCGCGGTGAGGTGGACGCGATGCTGGTGGGCGGCGCCGACTCGGTGCTGAATCTGCCCACCATGACCGGCCTCCATCTGCTCGGTGCGCCGTCGACGTCCGAGCTGTTCGGGGACCGGCTGTGCCGCGCCTTCGACCGGGACCGCAGCGGTCTGGTGGCCGCGGAGGGCGCGGCGATGCTGGTACTGGAGAGCGAGGAGAGCGCCCGGCGGCGCGGCGCGGAGATCTACGCGGAGGTGGCCGGCTTCGGCAGCTCCCTCGACGCGTACCAGGTCACCGCCCCGCATCCGGAGGGCAAGGGCGCCGCGCTGGCGATGAGCCGGGCGCTCGCCGACGGTGCGGTGGAGCCGGACGAGGTGGACTCGGTCAATGCGCACGGCACCTCGACCCCGCTCAACGACCCGATCGAGACCCGTGCGATCAAGGACGTCTTCGCCGGTGGCGGGCGCTACCGGAAGCTGGCGGTCACCGCCAACAAGACGATGCTCGGCCATCTGATCGCCGCCGCCGGTGCGCCCGAGCTGATCGCCACCGTGCTGTCCGTACGGGACGGCATCGTGCCCCCGACGCTGAATCTGGAGAACCCGGATCCGGCCTGCGATCTCGACTACGTCCCTGACAAGGCCCGGCACCAGGAGGTGTCGGTGGCAGTGAGCAATTCCTTCGGCTTCGGCGGACTCAACGCCAGTCTGGTGGTGCGTGGTTATGAGCACTGACATCCCGACAACGAACCCTTCCGATGACGCGATCGTGGTGACCGGCATCGGTGCGGTGCTGCCCACCGGGCGCGGCCCGCAGGCCCTGTGGTCGGCCTGGCGGGAGGCGCAGCCGGCGCTCTCCCCCTACCGGGACCCCTACGTACGGACCCGGAAGATCACCCACTTCGGCCATGTCCCCGACGAACTCCAGCAGCAGAGCCGCGAGAGCGTCCCCCACAAACTGCGGAAGTTCGGCACCCCGTTCACCTTCAACGCGGTCCTCGCCGCGCAGGACGCCATGGACGCGGCGGGGGAGGGCTGGCAGTCGATCCCCGAGGAGCGGCGCGGGCTCTATGTCGCCCAGGACGACTCCACCGAGCTGAGCGCCGCGGCCTTCCACAAGGCCCTCGACAAGGCCCGCTCGGACCCGTCGGCGCAGGCGGGGGTGGATCTGCAGCGCCTGGTGGCGGAGGCGTTCGGCAACGCGGCGACCTTCAATCCGTTCACCGTCATCAGGGCCCTCAACAACAACACCCTCGCGCTGATCAGCATCGCCCAGCGGTTCCGCGGCGACTGCGCCGCGTTCGTCCAGGACGCCGGCGCCGCGCTCGGCGCCCTGCAACGGGCCGCCTTCACCCTCCGCCAGGGCCTCTGCGACACCGCCCTGGTGGTCGGCGCGGGCAGCTTCAACGAGCCCTTGAAGCTGGCCGCGCAGTACCGCGCCGGGCATCTGAGCGCGGGCGGCCGCGGCGGGGCTGCGCTGCGCAGCTTCGACGCCGAACGGGACGGTACGGTCCTCGCCGAGGGCGCGGTCGCGCTCGTACTGGAGCGGGCCGGGGACGCCGCACGGCGCGGCGCACGGCCGCTGGTGGAGATCCTGGGCGCCGCGCTGCGGCCCGCGGTGGACAGCGGCATCGGCCCGTCCACCCTGGCCGAAGGGCCCCGCGGTCTGCTGGCCGCACACGGCCTGACCCCCGACACGCTGGGGGCCGTGCTCGCCGACGGCAAGGGCACGGTCCACCATGACGCCGCCGAGGCCGAGCTGCTGCGGGCGCTGCTGAAGGACAGCGGTGTCCCGGTCGCCTCGCTGCGCCCGGTCACCGGCACCCTGGGCGCCGCCGGACCCCTGGCGGAACTCGCCCTCGCCCCGGCCCTGTTCGAGGCGGACGAGCTGCCGCCGATCGCGCATCTGCGGACGCCGCCGGACGACGGCACCGACTTCGTCATGGGCACGCCCAGGAAGCGGCGGATCGACTCCGTACTGAGTCTGCACAGCACGTTCAACGGATTCGCGGGAGCCGCGCTCGTCCAGCGGCCGCACACGCCATAGGGCCACGAGGGGACCACACCATGTCGCAGTTCACCGCATTCGTGCAGCCCGAGATGGGGCGGATCTTCGCCGCCCTGGGGCTGGACGTCGCATACGTCCGTGCCGAGGGCAACACCCTTTACCACCGCGACGAGCAGGGCACCGAAATCCCGGTCCTCGACCTGATGGGCGGTTACGGCTCCCTGATCTTCGGCCACAACCACCCCGAGATCGTCGCCCACGCCCGGTCCCTGCTGGACGCGAACCGGGCCGTGCACGCCCAGTTCTCGCTGCGCGGCGAGGCCGGGCGGCTCGGCGCGGCGCTCAGCGAGGTCGTCCGCCGGGAGACCTCGGTCAAGGAGCCCTACCTCGCCACCTTCGGCAACAGCGGCGCCGAGGCCGTCGAGGCGGCCGTCAAACACGCCGAACTCGTCCGGGTGCGCAAGGTCATGGCGCTCGCCGACGAGATCGCCGCGCACACCGAGGCCGCCCGGGACGCCGTACGCCGCGGCGAGGCCCGCCTCGACCCGGACGTCGGACGGCTGCCGGCGGTCCTCGCCCATGGGCCGCAGGCCGACGGCATCGATGGGCTGCTGGCCGCGGTCGAGGCGCACAACGCGGCGGCGATCGGCACCCGGCCGCTGTTCCTGGCGCTGGAGCGCTCCTTCCACGGCAAGCTCGTCGGCAGCGTCCAGCTGACCTACAACAGCGGCTTCCGCGCCCCTTTCCAGAACCTCGGTGCGCGGGTGCGCTTCGTCCCCATGGACCGGCCCGAGCTGCTGGACCGGATCGCCGACGACGAACGGGTGGTGCTGCTCGACACCGAGATCGACCAGGGGCGGGTGCGGATCGTCGAGCGCGACTTCCCGGCCATCACCGCGTTCCTGGTCGAGCCGGTGCAGGGCGAGGGCGGAATCCATGCGCTGACGACGGAGCAGGGCCGGGCCATCCGGCTGTTCTGCAACAAGGTCGGCACCGCGCTGATCATCGACGAGGTGCAGAGCGGCATGGGGCGCTGCGGCGCGTTCCTGGCCAGTTCGCTCATCGGGCTGCGCGGCGACTACTACACGCTGTCCAAATCGCTCGGCGGCGGGCTCGCCAAGATCTCCGCGATGCTGGTGCGCCGGTCCCTCTACGAGGGCGAGTTCGACCTGATCCACAGCTCGACGTTCGCCATGGACGACTTCTCCTCGTCGATCGCGCACAAGGTCGTCGAGATGCTGGAGGCCGACGACGGACAGGCCTACCGGCAGGTCACCGAGCGCGGCGCGCGGCTCACCGGCATGCTCACCGACCTCCGAGCCGCCTACCCCGACATCATCGAAGACGTCCGCGGCAAGGGCCTGTTCCTCGGCGTCCAGCTGCGCGACCAGGCCCAGGCCCGCTCCATGGTGCTGCGCGGCAGCGCCTACACCGGCTCGCTCGGCTATCTGCTGTCCGGCTATCTGCTGCGGCAGGAAGGCATCCGGATCGCGCCGACCGGCAGCGCCGGCAATGTGCTGCGCATCCAGCCGTCCGCCTACCTCACGGACGAGGAGATCGAGCGGCTGCGCGGCGCGCTGGACCGGCTCTGCCGCATCCTGCGCTACGAGGACACCCTGCATCTGGTGCACCCGGCCAGCGACCGCAGGATCGCCAAACCGCGCGCGCAGATCAAGGACTTCCGGGGCGCGGTGGCCGGGTACGAGCAGGGCGAGCGGCGCCCGGTGACCGGACCGACCCGCAAGGTCGCATTCCTCAACCACCTCATCGAGCCCGCGCATCTGCGGCAGGTGGACCCGGCGCTGGCCGACCTGAGCGATGCGGCGCTGCGCTCCTTCGTGCTCGGCATGGACCCGGTGAAGAAGGCGGCGCCCTATCCCGGCGTCCGGATCGACTCACCGCTCGGCAGCGCCGTCGAATTCTCCCTCTACCCGCTGATGGTGGGGTCCGAGCAGATGGGCCGCTACCTGGCCACCGGCGATGTCGCCGGGATCCGTGCGGACATCGAGGAGCGGGTGCGGGCGGCACGCGAGGACGGCTGTGAGGTCGCGGGCCTGGGGATGTACACCTCCATCGTCACCCACAACTGCACCTCGTTGAAGGTCCCGGGCATCGCGCTGACCTCCGGCAACGCGCTGACCGTCGCCATGGGCGTGCAGGCGATGGAGCGGGGTGCCGAGGACCGCGGCCGGCGGGTCGAGGACGCCACGCTGGCCGTGGTCGGCGCGGCCGGCAATATCGCCTCGGTCTACAGCCAGCTGTTCGCCGAGCGGCTGCGCCGTATCGTGCTGGTCGGCAGCCGCCGGGACGGCTCGGCCGGGCGGCTGCGGAACACCGTGCACGGCATCTACCAGGAGTGCTGGTCGCGGATCGCGGCCGGCGGTGAACTGGCCGGGATTCCGGCGCGGTTGGCCGAGGAGCCGCTGATCACCAAGTGGCTGGCCGAGGGCCCGGCCGACGACGCGGGCCGGGGCCGGGCGATCGCCGAGTACCTGGAGGAGCGCTACGGGACCGACCCGTTCCTGACGGTCACCCAGGACAGTGCGGCCCTGCGCGAGGCGCAGCTGGTGCTGTGCGCCTCGAACAGCCCCGAACCGTTCCTGACCGGCGAGCACTTCGCGCCGGACGCGGTGATCTGCGATATCGCCGTACCCAACAACGCCGTGCCCGGACTGGCCGCACAGCGGCCCGACCTGGCGTACATGCTCGGTGGCATCGTCGCCACGCCGAATGGCGAGAGCCTGCACCCCTCGGCGCGCGCCTTCCTGGAGGCGGGCCAGCTGTTCGCCTGCATGGCCGAGACCGCGCTGATGGGGCTGGCCGGCATCGACCACCACTACTCCTACGGGAACATCACCCGCCAACAGGTCATCGACATCGCGGCGCTGGCCGAGGCGCACGGTCTGCGGCTGGCCGACTACAAGAGCGCGCACTCGGTGTGAGCCGCGGGTGCCGCGCACGGTGAGCAGTGCGCGGCACCCGCCCCTCCCCTCCCCACAGATTCGAGAGGACGCCATGGAATTCGAAGGCCAGGTGGCGCTGGTGACCGGCGGCAGCCGGGGCATCGGCCGCGCGATCGCCGTACGGCTCGCTGAGGCCGGGTGCGATATCGCGCTCAACTACCGCAGCGCCACGACCGAGGCGGAACAGGTCGCCGAGCGGATAGCCGGGCTGGGCCGCAAGGTCGAGCTCTACCAGGGGGACATCTCCGACCCCGAGGTGCCGCACACGATCGTGACCGGTGTACGCGCCTCCTTCGGGCGGATCGATGTGCTCGTCAACAACGCCGGGATCACCCGTGACGAACTGCTGGTCAACCAGAGCCTCAAGGACATCGAGCAGGTCCTGGCCACCAACCTGATCGCCCCGATGCTCACCGTGCAGGCCGTGGCGCCCGTCATGCTCCGCCGGCGGTACGGACGGATCGTCAATATCTCCTCGTCCGCCGCCTCCAAGCCCGGCCGGGGTCAGTCCAACTACGCGGCGGCCAAGGGCGGTCTGGAGGCGTTCACCAAGGCAATGGCCGTGGAACTCGCCTCCCGCGGGATCCTGGTGAACGCGGTCGCCCCCGGAGTGATCAACACCGAGATGACGGACGCCATCCGCAGCCACGGCGAGGACGAGATCATGCGCCGGCTGCTGGTGAAGTCCTACGCCGAACCCGAGACGATCGCCGACGCCGTGGCCTACCTCGCCAGCCCCCGCAACACGTACACGACGGGCGAGGTACTCCACGTCGACGGCGGACTGAAGATGGCGTGAGAGGCCGGTCATGAGTGAATACGACGCACACCACGCCCCGGCGCCCGGCGAATTCGCGGGCCGGACCGCCGTCGTCACCGGCGCGGCCCAGGGCATCGGCCGCGAGGTCGCCCTCCTCCTGGCCGCGTCCGGCGCCGCGCGGCTCATCCTGCTGGACCGGGACGCCGCCCAACTGGACACCGTCGTCAAGGAAGTGGGCGAGCTGGGCGCGGTCGCCGTGCCCGTCCCCGTGGACCTGCGCGAACGCGACCTCGTACGCACCCGGCTCCGCGCCGAACTCCGGGCCGCCGGCAAGCTCGACATTCTCGTCAACAACGCCGGAGTGGCCGACGAGAACGGCCCCGACGACGAGACCACCTGGCTGCGGGTGCTGGACATCAACCTGCACGGCACCTTCGCCGTCACCGCCGCCTGCCTGGAATACCTCGTCGACAAGGGGCGCATCGTCAATGTGTCCTCCATCCTCGGCAAGGCCGGCAAGATGCGGAACACCGCCTACTGCGCCTCCAAACACGGCCTGATCGGCTACACCAAGGGCCTCGCCCTCGACCTCGCCGCCCGCGGGATCACGGTCAACGCCGTGCTGCCCGGCTGGATCGACACCCCCATGCTCCGCCGCGAACTCGCCGCCCAGGCCGACGAGATCGGCGCGGACCCGGCGCGGATGCTGCGCCAGGCCCGTAAGAGCATCCCGCTGCGCCGGCTCGTCGAGGCGCGGGAGGCCGCAGAGCTGATCGGATTCCTGGTGTCCGACCGCGCGGCCGCCATCACGGCGCAGAGCCTGACCGTCGACGGGGGCTACACCCGTGGGATGTAGCCCCTGGCTGCGCCGGCTGGGGCAGCGTCCGCCCGGGGCCATGGGGGTCCCCCCTTGCTCCTCAAGAGCTTGGGGGAGGGTGATCTGCTTTCCGCACGCGGGCGGCGGCGCGGGCGCGTTCCGGCCGCTCGCCAAGGCCGTCGCCGCCTCGCACCCCGAGCGGGCCCGCCCGTACGAGGTGCTGGCGGTGCAGTATCCGGGCCGCCACGACCGCATCCACGAGGAGCGGATCGAGGATCTGACGGAGCTGGCGGCCGGGGCGTACCAGGCGCTGGCACCGCTCGCCGACCGGCCGCTGACCCTGCTGGGGCACAGCATGGGCGCGCTGGTGGCGTACGAGGTGACCCGGCTGCTGGAGCAGGAGGGCGCCGCCCCCGTCCGGCTGCTCGTCTCCAGCGCCTGGGCCCCGTCGCGGGTCACCAACGGCACCGTCCACCTACGGGACGACCACGGGCTCGTCGAGGAGATCCGGCGGACGCAGGGCACCGATCCCAGACTGTTGGCGGACCGGGAGGTGCTGGCCCTGGCCCTGCCCGTGGTGCGCAGCGACTACAAGGCCGTGGAGACCTACCGTCACCGGCCGGGGCCGCCGCTGCGGACGCCGGTCACCGCGCTGCTCGGCGACGCCGATCCCCTGGTCGCCGTCGAGGACGCGGCCGCCTGGCGCGGGCACACCACCGGGGACTTCCGGATGCGGATCTTCCCCGGCGGCGACCACTTCTACCTCACCGGACACTGGCCCGACCTCGTGGAACGGATCGGCGAGTGCTCGGACCGGTAGCGAGTGAGCGAGGGTTCAGACCGGTAGCGAGTGATGGGGCCAGCGGGCGCGGGCCTGTTCCCGCGAGCGCATGGTCGCCAGCGTCAGCAGGCCGCGCGTACGTCCGGTTTCCAGGAGGCCCGGGAGCGCGGGCAGCGGCGCGAGCGCGGCGATGTCGTCCAGCACGAGGGTGAGTGGTGGGTCGAGCCGACCGTCAGATGACCGTTCGGCCATGCGGCGGCCGTGCTCGACCACGCTCGAAAGGAGTGCGGTGAGCAGGGGCATCGCACCCGGGTCGGTACGCGGATCCTCGATGGGGTCGCCTACCACGTAAAGCGTTCCCCCCTCATCGATAAATGATTCAAGGATGACCGAATCCGCTCGAAGTGGATTGCAGGCATCCCGGATATGGATCGAGGAGAGGGCGGTCAGCGCCCGGCCGACCAACTCCTTGGCCGCCTCGCGGCGTTCGGCATGCGCGGTGAGCACGGACTCCAGCTCGCCGGCCTGGCCGCCGGACGCCTTCGGGCTGGTGCGCAGGATGCGTACGGGCTCCTGTGCGGCGCCCGTGGCATGGGCCCAGCGGTGCAGCTGGCGGAACGGGCGGCTATCCACCGCGGCGGCGTGCAGCCAGCAGCGCAGCAAGGTCTGGGCGGCCTCCGCGACGGCCGAGTCCACGGCGGCGGCCGGGCGTACCGGAGCCAGCAGGGCGGTGGCGCGGGCCGTGGCGACGGCGAGGTCCGTACAGCCGGAGGTCGGCGACCAGCGCAGCCGGGCCGGGGTGTCGAGGCGGTGCGTCGGATCGTAGGTCAGCAGCGGCCCGAGCTTGGCGCGGGCGTCCTTGGTCTCGGACCAGAGGGCGGGGTCGGTGGTGGCGACGATCAGCGGGCCGGGGGCGGCGGCCGCGGTGGCGATGGCGGCGGCGAGCGTGGCGCCGCGGTCGGTGACGAACTCCACCCGGGGCAGGGCCGGTTCGGTGAGCGGGGTGGTGGCGGCCACCGGGGAGGCGGTGCGCTGTTCCGGTACGGGGCCGGTGGCGGCGGGTTCGACGGGCAGGGGCACGGCAGGGGTTGCCGGTGGGGCGGGAGTCGCAGGGACGGCCGGCGCGTCCTCGGCGGGCGCCGCGGCCTCCCGGACGGGCCGGGCCCCCGTATCCCGGGCCTTCCGCGCCTCCCGCTCGGCCTCCCGTTCGGCCTCCCGGGCCTCCCAGGCCGCCTCGCGAGCCTCCCGGGCCCTCGCCCGCCGCGTCGCCCGTACGGCGCGATAGCGGGTGACCGTCCCCAACGCGAAGATCGTCAGGACCAGCAGCACCATCAGCTCGCCGATGAGGATGCCCCAGAACAGGCCGTAGCCGGACAGCTGGCCCTTGGGGGCGTCCGGCCAGGCCGCGGCCATGTCGTGCGGCGCCGAGACGAGATGGCGCAGGGCCATCGGCGTACCGGAGTAGCTGACGCCCTCGGGCCAGGCGCCGTGCGCGAACAGTCCGGCCAGCCCGGTCGCGGTCCACACCAGCAGGGTCAGGCCCAGCAGAAAGGCGAGCAGCCCGACCAGCAGCGAGTCGGGGATGCCGCGCCCCCGGCCGGCGGGGGTGTCGCGGTAGCCGCGGCCGCCTCGTTCGTTGTCGTATCCGCGCCTCACGCCACCGTCTCGCTCGACTCGTCTCTCCACTGACGCTCCATCGCCATCGCCTCGGCGCGCGCCTCGGCCTCGGCGTCGGCCGCCGCCTCAAGCGCGCGCGCCTCGTCGGTCGGCATCGCGGACGCCTCGGTCATCGCCCGGTCGGTGAAGACCAGCGGGCGTTCGGCCTCGGTGATGAGGTGTTTGACGACCTGCACATTGCCGTTGACGTCCCAGACCGCGATGCCGGGGGTGAGGGTCGGAATGATCTCCACCGCCCAGCGTGGCAGGCCGAGCACCCGCCCCGTGGCCCGTGCCTCGTCGGCCTTCTGCGCATAGATGGTCCGCGTCGAGGCCATCTTCAGGATCGCCGCGGCCTCCCGTGCGGCCGCACCGTCCACCACGTCGCTGAGGTGGTGCACGACCGCCACGAAGGACAGGCCGAGCCGCCGCCCGAACTTCAGCAGCCGCTGGAACAGCTGGGCCACGAAGGGCGAGTTGATGATGTGCCAGGCCTCCTCGACCAGGAAGATCCGCTTCTTCCGGTCGGGACGGATCCAGGTGTGCTCCAGCCACACCCCCACGATCGCCATCAGGATCGGCATCGCGATGGAGTTGCGATCGATGTGCGACAGGTCGAAGACGATCAGCGGCGCGTCCAGGTCGATGCCCGCCGATGTCGGCCCGTCGAACATGCCGCGCAGGTCACCGTCGACGAGCCGGTCGAGGACCAGCGCCACATCCAGACCCCAGGCCCGTACGTCGTCTATGTCGACGTTCATGGCCTCCGCCGACTCCGCCTCCGGGTGCCGCAGCTGCTCGACGATGTCGGTCAGGACGGGCTGCCGGTCGGTGATGGTCTCGTTGACGAAGGCGTGCGCGACCTTCAGGGCGAAGCCGGCGCGTTCGTCCAGGCCGTGGCCCATCGCGACCTCGATGATCGTACGCAGCAGGGCCAGCTGGCCGGTGGTGGTGATCGACGGGTCGAGGGGGTTGAGGCGGATGCCGCCGTTGAGGGCGGCGGTCGGGTCCAGGCGGATGGGGGTTATCCCCAGCTCCTGGGCGATCAGATTCCACTCGCCGACGCCGTCCTCACCCTGTGCGTCCAGCACGACGACCTGCCGGTCACGGAACCTCAACTGGCGCAGGACATACGTCTTCTCCAGCGCGGACTTGCCGTTGCCGGACTCGCCGAGGACCAGCCAGTGCGGGGCGGGCAACTGCTGTCCGTACAGCTGGAACGGGTCGTAGATGTATCCCTTGCCGCTGTAGACCTCACGGCCGATGATCACGCCGGAGTCGCCGAGGCCGGGGGCCGCGGTGGGCAGATAGACGGCCTGGGCCTGGCCGGTGGAGGTGCGTACGGGCAGCCGGGTCGTCTCCACCTTCCCGAACAGGAAGCTGGTGAACGCGTCGGTGAGCGCTCCGAGCGGATCGATCATGGCCATGACGTACGCGCCTCCCAGCGGCTTTAGCGGCGGATCCCGGTCGCGAACGGCAGGGTGTTGACGAACGCCCGGTGGTGCTCGCGATCGCACCACTCCAGCTTGAGATAGGACTTGCCGGCGGAAGCGCGGATGGTGCGCTTGTCGCGGGCCAGCGCCTCGGGCGAGCGGGAGGAGACCGTGATGTAGCCGACGAGATTGACCCCGGCGGCACCCGACGCCAGGTCCTCACCGCGCTGGTCCACCCGCCCGTGGTGCGCGACGTCCCGCGGGTCGACGACCCGGTTCATCTTCGCCGCGCGACTGGCCTCCGCATCGTCATTGGTCTTCTCCGTCAGCATCCGCTCGATGGCGACCTCGGTGGGCTCCAGGTCCATGCAGACCGCGACCGTACGGATCACGTCCGGGGTGTGCACCAGGAGAGGCGCGAGGAAGTTGACGCCCACCGGGGTCAGCGGCCACTCCTTGACCCAGGCGGTGGCGTGACACCACGGCGCGCGGGTCGACGACTCACGCGTCTTCGCCTGCAGATACGTCGGCTCCATCGCATCCAGCTCGGCCGGCCAGGTGTTCCGCTTGCTCATCGCCTGGATGTGGTCGATGGGGTGGTCCGGGTCGTACATCGAGTGCACGAGGGAGGCGAGCCGGGCCTGGCCGAGAGGCTGGCGTACCCGGATGTCGGCCTCGGCGAGCCGGGCGCAGATATCGGTCAGTTCACGGGCCATGACCACCGCCAGACCGGCGTCCCGGTCCAGCTTCTTGCGCAGCAGCCCGCCCTGGTGCATCCGGGCGGCACGCGCCATAGTGTGCGCCTCCTGGGCCAGCTCGCGGGTGTAGTGCATACAGGCGACGAGGTAGGCGCGGTGCTGCTCGGAGGAGGTGGAGACCATCGACTGGAGCTGGTCGTAGGAATCCTGGAGCCAGACCGGGGAGGAGCGGTCGCCGCGCTGGGCGACGTCCTTGGCGTGCGCGTCCGGGTCGGCGGGCAGTGTGCGCGCCAGCATCTGCAGCCGGGTCACAAAGCCGTCCCCGTTGGCCACATGCTTGAGCAGCGTCCCGAAACGGTCGACCAGCGCCTCCTGGTCCTCACTGTCCCGCAGCCCGACGCCCGGCCCCTCGATCTCGATGGCGGCGGTGACCGTACGGCGGTCGGCGTGCAGCAGTACCGCGATCTCGTCCGGTCCGAACGGGGCGGCCAGCCAGTTGATCCGTCCGATGCCCGGCGGCGGGCCGATCTCGACCTCCCGGCCGTCCATCCGGATGCCCGCCTCGGCGGCGCCGGAGCGGTAGGTGGCGCCGCGGCGCACCGTACGGCGGAAGCTGCGTCGGATCTCGAACCACCTGTAGAACGTCCGGCCCTTGTACGGCACGTAGACGGCGGCCAGCCCCAGCATCGGGAAGCCGGTGAGCGACACGATCCGCAGCGGCAGCATGGGCACCAGCAGCCCGCACATCATGCCGAGGAAGGCGCCCGCGATGATCAACGCGATCTCACCGGTCTCGCGGTTCTTGCCGACGATCGCATTGGGCCGGGCGCGGCCGATCAGATACGTGCGACGCGGTGCGATCGGGTGGGACTGCGTGCTCAACGCCCCTCACCTCCTGCTGTCTTGCCGGAGCGGGCGCTGCTGCTCGAACCGGGGCCGGGGTTGGTACGGGGCGCAGGGGTGGCGGTGCGGCCGCCGCCGGAGCGGGTGCTGTGCGCGGCGACACCGCCGGCCACCGCATCGGCCGGCCGGGACTGGCCGCCCTGCGCGCCCTGCGCCTGGCCGCCGTCGCCGGACGTGCGGGTGCTGTGGGTCTTGATGCCCTGGGACACCAGCGCGGCCGGGGAACTGAGCACCGCCGCCGCGGCATTCTCCGCCCCGCGGCTCATCCGGTTGTTCCGCCCCGCGGCGATCTCGTCGCCGAAGCCGGGGACGAAGCGGTAGATCACGGCGCTGGCGAAGATGGCCAGCAGGATGATCGCGAGGCCGGAGACCACGGCCGAGATGGCGTCCGGGCCCTTGTCGTGCGACAGCGCACCGGCAATGCCGAGCACAATCACGATGACCGGCTTCACCATGATCACCGCGATCATGATGCCCGCCCAGCGCCGCACATGCCCCCACATGTTCTTGTCGACCAGCCCGGCGTAGACGACCGTGCCCAGCAGCGCGCCGACGTACAGCAGCGCGGCCCGGATCACCAGCTCCAGCCACAGCACACCGGCGGCCAGCACCGACACCAGCGACACCACGATCAGCATGATCGGGCCGCCGCCGATGTCCGTGCCCTTCGTGAGCGCCTGCGAGAACGCCCCGAAGAACGTATCGGTCTGCGCCCCGGTCCCCTTCGCGATGATCTCGGTGACGCCGTCCGTCGCCGAGACGATGGTGTACAGGATCAGCGGCGTGAAGGCGGAGGCCAGCACGGTCAGCCACAAAAGCCCGACCGCCTCACCGATCGCCTCCGTGAGCCGCACCCCCCGCACGGCCCGCTTGGCGACGGCCAGCAGCCAGAGCACAAGCGTCAGAACGGTGGACGCGGCGAAGACGACGGCGTACTGCCGCAGAAACGCCGCATTGGTGAAGTCCACCTGCGAGGTGGCATGCACCGCATCCGACAACTTGTCGACAATCCATGCGGCCGCTTTCGCACAGCCTTTGGCCAGGGATTCGAGGGGGTCGAGGGGGTTGTTGTCGAGGGGGCTGGTGGGGGCTTTGGGAGCGGAGCCGGAGTCGCCCGATTCGCAGAAGTCCCTGGCACGGCCGGGGACCAGGTCGCACACGGCCGTGGGGGACGGACTGGGCGAGGGCGCGGCCAGGGCGCGTGTGGCCAGCAGGAAGACCGTGGTCTGTACAGACGCCAGCGCGGCGGTGATGGTGAGGGCTCGCCTCGGGTTACCGCGCATATGTGAACCCTCCATACTGTGCAACGGCCTTGGCGATCTGATCGGCACCGGACGTCTTGACGTCCCCGTTGACCGGGGCAGGGCCGCTCTGCTGGGAGAAGCCCTCGACCTTCCAGTCCCCACTTGCCCATTTCAGTTGCAGCCGCATGGTGAACCAGTCGGTTGTCACCGGGGTGGTCGACTTCGCGCCTGCCGTTCCGAACAGCCCGGTGCACCACACCTCAAGGTTCGCGGTGTCGCCCGAGAGCTTCACGAGCTTGGTGCCGACGGGAACCGTGCGGGAGATGTAGGTCATGCCCTGAGCTGCGTTGCCGTTCGCGTCGAGGGCGAGCTTCTTGAGGAAGGCGGTCGAATAGGCGGCGTCGAGCTTGCCCTGCATCTCATCGGCCTTGGTGGGAGCGAAGACCTGCTTGATGATCGCGTGGCGCTCGTTCGGCTTGAGCATGTTGGCGGAAACCAGCGCCACCGCGTAGTTCGCCGCCGCCGACTCCGCCCCCTGCTCCGTCTTCGCGAAGCCCGACGCGATGGTGCCGTTCTTGCCGGTGACCGGCTTGGTGCCGGTGGGGGTGGTGGGCCGGGCGGCGGGGCCGGAGTCCTTGGGGGAGTCGCTGGAGGCGGATTCGTTGTTTCCGCTTCCGCCGCGGTTGGCGAAGGCGATCGCCGCGAGCAGCAGCACGATCACGCCGACGATCGTGACGAGGTTGCGGCTGGACAGGCCGGCCCGGGACCGTCTTCCCGAGCCGTAGAGGTCGCCGTCGCTCTCGGGAAGTCTGGTCCGTGTCTGGCCCGCCTCGGGACTACGGTGGCCATCGCCGCCGTAGCCGCCGTCGTCACTGAGACTCATCGCGCCTGTGCCCCCTCTGCCGCCGTCGCCGTCCGTGCCGTAGTTGTGCCGCCCTCATATGACCGTAGCCGCGCGGGCGGCGGCTCGGGCGCAGTGGTACGAGTACATCTCACCGTGACGGGTCCTCAGATGCGGTACGGCAGAGGCGAATGGGGGACTCTGGGGTATTTGTACTCATTGCCTGCTCCGCGGTTCGCTGTCGCCTTCTTGCGCCTTCTGTCTCCGGATCCACCTGTCCCCGCGCAGCGGGCAGCCCAATCGGTCCGCTGGTGGCCGGGGGTGGCGACGGCGCGGTGCGGGGGCGTCGGGGCCGGGGTGAGTGGGCGTCAGCATGGGGCCTCGGCAGGAGAGGTGGCGCCGGTGGGGACGAGTGGGAGCGAGTGGGGGCATGGGACGGCGGAGAGAGGGCGGGCGGGGGCGCATGGGGGGCGGCGCGGGGACGGGCGCGTGCCAGGGTGCGCGATGCCGCGGTGGCGGCCGCGCGAGGGGTACGGGCGCCCTAGACCGCCATGCCGTAGACGATGGTGAACAGCGTCCCCAGGGATCCGATGATGAAGACGCCGGTCAGGCCGGCCACGATCAGGCCCTTGCCCTGTTCGGCGCTGAAGGTGTCGCGCAGCGCGGTGGCGCCGATGCGCTGTTTGGCGGCGCCCCAGATCGCGATGCCGAGGCACAGCAGGATCGCCACCGCCATGACCACTTCGATCATCACGCGGGCTTCGTTGCCCAGGCTCCCGAACGGCCCCCAGTCCGGGGCGATTCCGCCGATGATGGTGGTGATGTCGCCCTTTTCGGCCGCAATGAACATGTGTGAACTCACCGCCCCTTTGTGGGTAGTTGTGTGCCCGCGTCGGCTCGACACAGGCCAGCCTCTATCTTCGCTGACAAACAGGCCGTCAGCCGTCGACTTGGCGCCTTTCTTCGACGGATCCCGTGGGAGTGGCGTGTATGTGAGGGCGCACGCCGTCCATTGAACCGACTAGTCTCA
Organism: Streptomyces inhibens; assembly: GCF_003389455.1. Classification (GTDB taxonomy): domain Bacteria; phylum Actinomycetota; class Actinomycetes; order Streptomycetales; family Streptomycetaceae; genus Streptomyces; species Streptomyces inhibens. The sequence continues at coordinate 24,219 of NZ_QUAC01000219.1, forward strand.
CTGTGTGTATCACGGGGGATAACCCTGAGCAATGATCATCGGGGCGGCGGCGCAGTGATATGGGTCGGTGAAGTCTCCGGGCGCGGCGGTGGTGCGCGGGGCGGCTACTTCGGGGCGTGCGACATGGCGAAGATCATGACGAGCGCCACGAGGTGGATGGCGAACAGGAAGTACGCGACGCGCCACCACAGGTGCCGGTTCATCTGTTTTTGATTGTTCGGGTCCATGGGTCTGCCTCGTCCTGTCTTGGGTGCCTTGTGCAGTGTCGCTCATACGGCGGTGCGCCGGGCGCTGCCGTGAGCGAGATCGCACCCCGGCCGGAAGCGCCCCGTGCGCCGCGTCATGCGCCGCCGTGCGGCCGGGAGCACGGCGCAACGCGCGGGGAGCGGCCGGAAAAAGGCAGTGAACCGCGCCTGAATGGGGGAGGGTTGTGGGGTGCGGAAATTCTGGGTGGCCGGTGGGCTCGGTGTGGGGCTGGTGTTCTGCCTGCTCGCGCTGCTTGTGATCGGTACGTACACGGCGGCGGCCGGACTGCTCGGCGGCCGGGCGGTCGGGCTGGCGAAGGGCGCGGTGCCGGCCGCGTATCAGTCGTTGGTGCAGAAGTGGGGGACGCTGTGCCCGGCGATAAGCCCCGCGCTGCTGGCGGCGCAGCTCTATCAGGAGAGCGGCTGGAACCCGAAGGCGCAGAGCCCGGCGTCCGCGCAGGGGATGGCGCAGTTCATCCCGGGCACCTGGCAGACGCACGGCGTCGACGGGAACGGCGACGGCAAGAAGGACGTGTGGGACCCGGAGGACGCGATTCCGTCGGCGGCCTCGTACGACTGTGAGCTGGCGAGCTATGTGAAGGGCGCGGCGGGCGATGCCACGCACAACATGCTCGCCGCGTACAACGCCGGGGCGTACCGGGTCATCCAGTACAACGGGGTGCCGCCGTATCGCGAGACCCAGAACTATGTGAAGACGATCACGACGCTGGCGAAGAGCTTCGAGGCGCCGGCGGGGCCGGTCGCGCCGTCGAAGCAGGCCGCGGGTGCCATCTACTTCGCGCAGGGCAAGCTGGGCACGCCCTACAAGTGGGGCGGTAACGGGACGCCCGAGGAGGGCGGGCGGTTCGACTGTTCGGGGCTGACCAAGGCCGCGTACCACTCCGTCGGTATCGAGCTGCCGCGGGTGGCGAACGACCAGTGGAACGCCGGCCCGCATCCCAAGCGGGACGAGCTGCTCCCGGGTGACCTGGTGTTCTTCGCGTACGACCTGAACGATCCGCGGTCGATCCACCATGTGGGGATCTATGTGGGTGGCGGGTACATGATCAACGCGCCGTACACCGGGGCCGTGATCCGCTTCGACAAGATCGATACGCCGGACTACATCGGCGCGACCCGCGTCACCTCGGATGGCGCAAAAGCGCTGCCCGGCACGAACGCTGCGTGAACATAGGGCCCTGAACTGCGGTGATGAGTCAAGCTTCGATAACGTCCTGGTGATCATCCGGTGGAGACTGGAACGCCCGGGGCGGGCATCGCGTTTCCTTGGCGTGGGGGCGTAGCAGAGCTTGCAGCAGCACACGCTCGACGACCACGGGGGTTGGCACAACACGTAGGCGCTCGCGCGCGCGAAAGATAAGGGGTCGCGGCAGATGGCTGGACTCGCACTCGAGGGGCCGAACCCCGACGTCGACATGCTCGACGGCATCAACGGCCTCGCGAAGGATGCCCCCCACTGGGTCAACAAAGCCATGGAGTACATCGGCGAGTACGGCATCATCGCCGGCCTCGCGGTGCTGTGTCTGATCGCCTGGTGGTCCGCGCGCCGCAGGCCGGGCGCGCCGTCCGCCGTCGCGGGTCTGGTCTGGGCGCCGCTGGCCGCCGGTATCGCGCTGCTGGCCAACATCCCGATCCGGGCGTTCGTCGAGCGGCCACGGCCGTTCAAGGACCACGCCGGTCTGGAAGTGCTGATCCCCGGCAAGAGCGACTTCTCGTTCGTGAGCGATCACGCCACGCTCACCATGGCGGTCGGCGTCGGCTTGTTCATCGCCCACCGCAAGTACGGCCTGATCGGGATCCTGCTGGCGCTCGCGGAGGGCTTCTGCCGCGTCTACATGGGCGTTCACTACCCGACCGATGTGGTCGGTGGTTTCGCGCTGGGCACGGCCGTCGCGCTGCTGCTCGCACCGCTCGCACAGGCGCTGCTGGTGCCGCTGACGACGGCGATCGGCCGCTCGCCGCTGGCGTGGCTGGTGCGGGCAACGGGTGTCGAGGCGGCGGACGGCGCGGTCGCCGGCGGCCGTGCGGGGCAGGGCGCCGAGGGCAGCCGGGTGGTGGCCACGGGGGCCGCGATGCCGGGCGGACACAAGGAGCGGGACAAGGACCTGGCGGCCTGACCGGACGAACTCCCCGACACCTCTCCGGGAAAGAACCACGACCTGGCGGATGCGGACGGCCCGGCCCCTCGCGGGGGCCGGGCCGTCCGTGTCCGCCGGTGTCAGAGCGCCTGCGGGAAGGTGCTGAACAGCCGCTGCGGGTCGTAGGTCCGCTTGACCGTGGCGAGGCGGCCGGCGGCCGCGCCGTAGTAGGCGGACTTCCAGTCGGTCAGGCCGGGGTCGGTGTAGTTCTGGTAGGCGGCGCCGGAGGAGTGACGGCGCATCGCGTCATGGAAGGAATTCAGCCAGGCTGTGCGCGTGCCGGGCGAACTGTTCGACGGCCAGGACGTCAAGTACTGGGCGAGGAAGCGCGATCCGCGGTGGACGAAGGCGGTGTCGGTGCGGCCGACGCGGTTGATCGCGCCGCCCAGCGCCGTCAGCGCCACATTGCCGTTGACGCCCTTGCGGCCGCCGCTCTCGATCTGGTCCATCAGCGTGCGGATACCGGTCGCGGACAGCGAGCGGTCGAAGAAGTGCGAGCGGGCGGCGTAGGTCTCGCGGCCCAACTGGCCGGCGCCGGTGTGGCCCGGCAGCGAACCCGGCATATGGCACTGGGCGGTGGACTTGGACGAGCAGCCGGCGTAGGTCTCCATCGCGTCCAGATAGCCGATCGGGGTGAGGCGGACGGTGGTGGCGGGGCCGGGGCCGCCGGGCTGGTCGGCGAGCTTGTCGACGGCGTTCTGCAGCTCGCGGTAGCCGCCCAGGGAGAAGGCCGCGACGGAGACCGCCGGGGTGCCGCCGGGGCGCGCGTCGAGATGGCAGGCGGACCATATCTCGTCGGCCTGCACCGGGCCCCACTTCTGCCAGGACGCCACGACCTTCGCCGCCTTGGCCCACGGCCAGGTCATGTACGCCATCACCGCGCGGGGCGCCGGATGCGTACGGAAGCGGAGTTCGGTGACCACACCGAAGTTGCCGTTGCCGGCGCCGCGCAGCGCCCAGAAGAGGTCGGCGTGCTGGTTCTTGTCGCAGTCGACGGTCTTGCCGTCGGCCGTGACCAGGGTGGCGCCGACGAGGCTGTCGCAGGTCAGGCCGTACGCACGGGAGACCACGCCATGGCCGCCGCCGAGGGTGAGGCCGGATATGCCGACGGTGGGGCAGGAGCCCCCGGGTATCGTCACGCCGTGCGCCCCGAGGCCCTGGTAGACGTCGATGAGCTTGGCGCCGGCGCCGATGCGGGTGATGCCGCCGGACGGCGCGCCGACCTTGGCGAGGGCGGAGACGTCGATGATGAGCTTGCCGTTGCCGCTGGACCAGCCCGCGTAGGAGTGGCCGCCGCTGCGGATGGCGACCGGGGCGTCGTAACGCCGGGCGAAGGCGAGGCATTCGGCGATGTCGGACGGGTGCTTGACGTACGCGATGGCCGAGGGCTTCAGCGTGTCGTAGCGGGTGTTGTAGAGGCGCCGGGCGGTCGCGTACGCGGCGTCGGAGGCCCGTATCAGCTGCCCGTCCAGGCTCTTGCCCAGCGCGGCCCAGGAGGACTGGGTGGCGCGGGCCCTGACGGCGCCGGCGGGGGCGGAGGCCGCGTTGGTCCGCGCGGCGTCGGCGCCGGTGGCCGCCCCGGCGGCGGATCCGGAGGACGTCGCGCCCGCCTTGGCGGTCTTGGTGTCGCAGCCGGTGGCCCAGGCGACCGAGGTCGCCGCCAGTCCGCCGCCGGCCTGCAGGAGTGTGCGCCGCTTCACTGGGATGAATCCCCCTCGATGTCGTACGGTCCTGCCCCGCCTGCCGATCGCCCGGCGCGGGTCGATGCGCCGGTGCTCGCGGGGCACGTGCCGGGAACACAGCTCCGGGCGGGTGCGGCGGCGCGCTTCCCCCCGCCCGCTGTGCCCGGTATTGCTCCGCACTGTCCGGTGCTGTCCTTGAAGTCCATTACCGGTGCGGCGCTGTTGCCTTCCCCACTACCCAGATGCGGTAGGGGCGTTGGGGGTTCCCGGAACGGACTCCCTCATTCCAGGGGGCGCCCGGCGCCGGATCCGGCGCCGACGTCGGCCAGATGGCGCTCCGCGTCCGTACGCGCCTGTGAGCGGGCGCGCCGGGCCGGTCCCCGCCAGCCGCAGGTGCAGCGGGCCGTACAGAAGGAACCACGTTCGGTGGTGGAGGTCGCATGGGGAGCTCGGTCGGGCACCCGGCCACGCTACGCGCCCCGGACGCCGATGCGTGACGAGCCCCGTCAACGGTCGTTGAACGGATCGGTCGACGGAACGTCAGGTGCGGCGTTGGCGGAACGTTGGACCCTCCCGAGCGGACCGGCCGGCCCAGGCCGTTCCCGAAGACAGCGGCCGAGGGGGCTCGTACGCGATGGTGGTGCAGGACAGGCGAGGCGGCGGCGCGGCCGCCGTGGCCGTGGCGTGCGGGACGGGTCTGGCGGTCGGGCTGCTGGCGACGGGCTGTTCCCCGGAGGGTGCCGCGGCCGACGACCAGGAGCCGTCCGGCCGGGCCGCCGCCGCTGCCGCCGCGACGGTACGGGGCAGCGCCGACGCACTGGTGCGGGCCGGCTCGGCCAGGGTCCGTACGGCCATGGAGACGGTCAGCGGCGGCACCCGCGTCGCCATCCGCGGCACCGGCGGCTATGACTTCGCCACCAGCAGCGGGCGGCTGCGCGTCGTACTCCCCGACCCTGCGGGCAAGCCCAGCGGCGGCCATCAGCCGATCACCGAGATCCTTGCGCCGGGCGCGCTGTACATGAAGAACCGCGGGGCGGGGGTGCCCGCCGACAAGTGGGTGCGGGTGGACACCGCCTCGCTGACCGACGGGAATCTGGTCACCGGCGGCGCGACCGATCCGCTGGCCGCCGCCGAACTGCTGCGCGGCGCACGGGAAGTGACGTATCAGGGCGAGGAGCGGATGGACGGCGCCGTGGTGCGGCACTACCGCGGCACGACGGACATCGGGACGGCCGCCAAGGCGGCGTCGTCGCGCACCCGGTCCGCGCTGGTCGCCGCGGAAAAGGGGTTCACCACCGACGCGGTGCCGTTCGACGCGTATCTGGACGAGGCCGGGCGGCTGCGCAAGGTGCGCCAGTGGTTCCACTTCGCGAACGGTGCGCCCAACGGGGCGTCGGTGATCTCCACGACGGAGCTGTCCGGCTTCGGCGCGTGGGTCGCGGTGCGGCTGCCGGACGAGCGCGACATCTACGCGGGGAAGATCGCTTCGGCCGCGTCGTAGGGCCGGGCGTCGCGGTGTGGCGGGGCATGTGACGGGGGTGCTTGCCGAATGGCGGAAATGGTCCATCCGTGCCATGCGCGGGGCGTGGAGGCGTCCTTACGCTGGACGGTAACCACCCAAGGCGTGGGAAGGCGCTCGGAGGAGGAGGTGTTGTACGTGGCCGGGCACCGCAGTACGACGGTTCAGGAGCACGTAGCCCTCGTCGAGATCGACCTGACCGGTGAGCTGATGATCGCGGCCGCGGCCGCGAGCGAGGATCGGCTCAGCCCGGACCGTATCGACGAGGTACTGGACGTGGAGGGTGCGGACGGCGACGGCGCGGACCGGCTGCCGTCGTGGCCCAGGTCCCCGGGACGCTCCCCTGGTTAGGGCCGCTCCGGCGGATCGGGCGCGGTACGCCCCGTAGCGCCTCAGGTGCGCAGCATCCGCTCGATGGCCTTGGTCGCTTCCTGGACCTTGGCGTCGATGGCCTCGGGGCCCTTGACGGCAGCGTCGGCGACGCAGTGCCGCAGATGTTCTTCCAGGAGCTGGAGCCCGAAGGACTGCAGGCCCTTCGTGCTGGCCGAGACCTGGGTGAGTATGTCGATGCAGTAGACATCCTCTTCGAGCATCCGCTGGAGTCCGCGGATCTGGCCCTCGATCCGGCGGAGTCGCTTGATGTGCGCGTCTTTTTGCTTTGCGTAGCCGTGCATACCGGCTACCGGGGAGGTCTCTGCGTGATCCGTCACGGTTTGGGCCCCGCCTCGGGGGTCGGTTTTCGGCTGCGAGGTGTGGCCGGCCGCGGCGGCTGCGGTGCTGCCGTTGGTGTCGGCGTCCGTGGTCGTCATGGCCGTCTCCCGTGGTATCTAGGCGATCTATATACCCCTGGTGGGTATATGGTACCGAACTTTGCGGGCACCTGAGGTACCCCGTGCAGAGCATGCTGCCCGATGGGCGACACTGAAGGAATGCCGGTTAGCAGTGGCTGGATGATGCGCCTAGCATCAACTCGACCGAATCCGATGCACCCCGAGGATTTCACGTGCGCTTTCGTCTGACCCCCAGGGAGACGAGCTTCTACGACATGTTCGCCGCCTCCGCGGACAACATCGTCACGGGCTCCAAGCTCCTGATGGAACTGCTCGGGGCCGACGCCTCCGCGCGGACAGAGATCGCCGAGAGGATGCGGGCGGCTGAGCACGCGGGTGATGACGCGACACACGCGATCTTTCACCAGCTGAACTCCTCGTTCATCACGCCGTTCGACCGCGAGGACATCTACAACCTCGCCTCGTCGCTCGACGACATCATGGACTTCATGGAAGAGGCCGTCGATCTGGTCGTCCTCTACAAGGTCGAGGAGCTGCCCAAGGGCGTCGACCAGCAGATCGAGGTGCTGGCGCGGGCGGCGGAGCTGACCGCCGAGGCCATGCCGAATCTGCGCACGATGTCGAACCTCACCGAGTACTGGATCGAGGTCAACCGCCTGGAGAACCAGGCCGACCAGATCCACCGCAAGCTGCTCGCGCACCTCTTCAACGGCAAGTACGACGCCATCGAGGTCCTCAAGCTCAAGCAGATCGTGGACATCCTGGAGGAAGCGGCGGACGCGTTCGAGCACGTCGCCAACACGGTCGAGACCATCGCGGTAAAGGAGTCCTGAGCCCCGGCCATGGACACCTTCGCGCTTGTCGTGACCATTGCGGTCGCGCTCGGTTTCACATACACCAACGGCTTCCACGACTCCGCGAACGCCATCGCGACCTCCGTCTCCACACGGGCACTGACCCCGCGGGCGGCGCTGGCGATGGCCGCCGTGATGAACCTCGCCGGTGCCTTCCTCGGCAGCGGGGTCGCCAAGACGGTCAGCGAAGGACTGATCGCCACTCCCCATGGCAGCAAGGGGATGGGCATTCTCTTCGCCGCGCTGCTCGGCGCGGTGGTCTGGAACCTCGTCACCTGGTACTTCGGGCTGCCCTCGTCGTCCTCGCACGCGCTGTTCGGCGGCATGGTCGGTGCGGCGCTCGCCGGTGGCACCACGGTGATCTGGTCCGGGGTGATCGAGAAGGTCGTCCTGCCGATGTTCATCTCGCCGGTCATCGGCCTGGTGCTCGGCTATCTGGTGATGGTCGCCATCCTGTGGATCTTCCGTAAGGCCAACCCGCACAAGGCCAAGCGTGGTTTCCGCATAGCCCAGACCGTCTCCGCCGCGGGTATGGCGCTCGGCCACGGTCTGCAGGACGCGCAGAAGACCATGGGCGTGGTCGTGATGGCCCTGGTCATCGCCGATGTCGAGGGCAAGAACGAGGCCATCCCGATCTGGGTCAAGCTGGCCTGTGCGATCACCCTGTCGCTCGGTACGTACGCGGGCGGCTGGCGCATCATGCGCACGCTCGGCCGGCGGATCATCGAGCTGGACCCGCCGCAGGGCTTCGCCGCGGAGACCACGGCCGCCTCGGTCATGTACACCGCGTCGTTCATGTTCCACGCGCCGATCTCCACGACCCATGTCATCACCTCCGCGATCATGGGTGTGGGCTCCACCAAGGGCTCGCGCGCGGTGCGCTGGGGCGTCGCCAAGAACATCGTGATGGGCTGGTTCATCACCATGCCGGCGGCGGCGCTGGTCGCGGCGCTGGCGTACTGGCTCGTGCGGCTGGCCTTCAGCTGACCGTCACCGCACAGCTGCTGAGCACGAGAAGCCGGCAGCCGCTGAGCACAAGAATGGGCCCGCCCCCCCGGGAAGGAGGGGCGGGCCCTTCGTCTTGCGGTGGCACCGCCATGCAGCACCGCAGGACGTGGGTGGGGGCGGCCCGGCCGGAGCCAGGGGCCGCCGCGCGGCCGGCTCAGCCGAAGCGGCCGGAGATGTAGTCCTCCGTGGCCTGGACCGACGGGTTGGAGAAGATCCGCTCGGTCTCGTCGATCTCGATCAGCTTGCCGGGCTGGCCGACAGCGGCGAGGTTGAAGAACGCCGTACGGTCCGAGACGCGCGCCGCCTGCTGCATGTTGTGCGTCACGATGACGATCGTGAAGCGCTCCTTCAGCTCGCCGATCAGGTCCTCGATGGCGAGGGTGGAGATCGGGTCGAGCGCCGAGCACGGCTCGTCCATCAGCAGCACCTGCGGCTCGACCGCGATGGCGCGGGCGATGCACAGCCGCTGCTGCTGGCCGCCGGACAGGCCCGAGCCGGGCTTGTTCAGGCGGTCCTTGACCTCGTTCCAGAGGTTGGCGCCCTTGAGGGACTTCTCGACAACGTCCTTGAGCTCGCTCTTCTTGAACGAGCCGTTCAGCCGCAGACCGGCTGCGACATTGTCGAAGATCGACATCGTGGGGAACGGGTTGGGGCGCTGGAAGACCATGCCGACGGTGCGGCGGACGGCGACCGGGTCGACCCCGGAGCCGTAGAGGTTCTCGTCGTCCAGCATCACCTTGCCCTCGACGCGGCCGCCGGGGGTGACCTCGTGCATACGGTTCAGGGTGCGCAGAAACGTCGACTTGCCGCAGCCGGACGGGCCGATGAAGGCGGTCACGGAGCGCGGCTCGACCGTCATCGAGATGTCGTCGATGGCCTTGTGGCTGCCGTAGTACGCGGAGAGGCCGCTGACGTCGATTCGCTTGGCCATGGAAATCACTGCTTCTTTCTGTCGCCGGGCTTGGTCAGCGGCCGGGCTGTGTCAAATGGTCGGACTTCGTTTCGCTTCCGCTCCGGCCGGGTGCCGCACCCTCGTTCCTCGGATGCGACCCCCAACCTCCGCTGCAGCTCAACTCCGTCCTCCGCGTGGGGCCTTCCAGCGGGCTATGCCGCGGGCCACCAGGTTGAGGATCATGACGAAGGCGATGAGGACCAGAGCCGCCGCCCAGGCGCGGTCGTACGAGGCCTCGGAACCCTGCTGCCACTGCTGGAAAACGTAGAGCGGAAGCGACTGCTGGGCATCTTCGAAGGGGTTGTTGTTGATCGTCTTCGCGCCCCACACCAGGAGCAGCACGGGGGCCGTCTCACCGGTGATACGGGCGATGGAGAGCATCACGCCGGTGGTGATGCCGCCGATCGACGTCGGCAGAACGACCTTGAGGATGGTGCGCCACTTGGGAACGCCGAGGGCCAGGGAGGCCTCGCGCAGCTCGTTCGGGACGAGCTTGAGCATCTCCTCGGTGGAGCGGACCACGACCGGCATCATCAAGATCGCCAGGGCCATCGAGCCGGCGAAGCCGGACGGGCCGAAGCCGAGGATCAGGATCCATACGGACAGGACGAACAGGCCGGCCACGATCGAGGGGATACCGGTCATGACGTCGACGAAGAAGGTGACGACCTTGGCGAGCCTGCCGCGCCCGTACTCGACGAGGTAGATCGCGGTGAGCAGACCGAGCGGCGCGGCGATCAGGGTGGCCAGGCCGACCTGCTCCAGGGTGCCGATGATCGCGTGGTAGATACCGCCGCCGGGCATCGCGTCCGGGAGGGTGCCCATCGAGTGGGACAGGAAGTAGCCGTCCAGGACCTTGCTGCCGCGGGCGACGGTCTCCCACAGGAGGGAGGCGAGCGGTACGACGGCGAGCAGGAAGGCGATCCAGACGAGGCTGGTGGCCAGCCGGTCCTTGGCCTGCCGGGTGCCCTCGACGCCCGCGGCCAGCGCGAACGTACCGAGGATGAAGATCAGGACGGCGATCAGGCCCCACTGGACGGTGCTGTCCAGGCCGGCGCCCAGCCCGATGCCGCAGCCCGCGCCGGCCGCGACCAGCGCGAGGACCGGCGGGGTCCAGCGGGGCAGCCGGGCCTGCTTGAGGGAGACCGGGAGGGGAGTGCCGCCGTCGGCGACCGGTCGGCGGTCAGTCACGGTACTCATGCAGCGGCTCCCGAGTACTCCTTGCGACGGGCAATGATCAGGCGGGCCGCGCCGTTGACGAGCAGCGTGATCACGAAGAGAACGAGGCCGGAGGCGATCAGGGCGTCCTGGCCGAATTCATCGGCCTCGCTGAACTTGCTGGCGATGTTCTGGGCGAAGGTGCCGCCGCCCGGGTCCAGCAGGCTGGTGTTGATGAGGAAGCTGGGCGAGAGGACCGTGGCGACGGCCATCGTCTCGCCGAGCGCGCGGCCCAGGCCCAGCATGGAGGCGCTGATGACTCCGGAGCGGCCGAAGGGGAGCACCGACATCCAAATGACTTCCCAGCGGGTGGCACCGAGGGCCAGCGCGGCCTCCTCGTGCATCTTGGGGACCTGGAGGAAGACCTCGCGGCTGACGCTGGTCACGATCGGCAGGATCATGATCGCGAGCAGGATGCCGACGGTGAACAGCGAGCGCGCGGCGCCCTGGGAGTAGCTGAAGATCCCGGTCCAGCCCAGGTAGTCGTTCAGCCAGCTGTAGAAGCCGGACAGATGCGGGACGAGGAAGAGCGCGCCCCACAGGCCGTAGATGATGCTGGGCACCGCGGCGAGCAGGTCGATGATGTAGCCGAGCGGCGAGGACAGCTTGCGCGGCGCGTAGTGCGAGATGAACAGCGCGATGCCGACCGCGACCGGGACCGCGATGACCATCGCGATCACCGAGCTGACGACGGTGCCGAAGGCGAGCACCGCGATGCCGAACTTCGGGTCGAGGCCGGTGGCGTTCCAGTCGAGCGTGGTGAGGAAGTTGGCCTTGTCGCCGGAGATGGCGAGCACGGACCGGTAGGTGAGGAAGACCGCGATGGCGGCCATGATCACCAGGAGGGCGATACCGGAGCCCCGGGAGAGCCCGAGGAAGATCCGGTCACCGGGGCGGACCGCCTTGCCGGAGACGGCGGAGTGCTCGTCGTTCCGTGGTGGCGGGGGTGTATCGGTTATCGAGGAAGCTGTATTCATGGATTCTCCGGTCTGCGGAGCCGGTGAGGGCTCCTGGCGCGGCGGTGCACCGGACGGGTGGCGGCCCGAAAGGGGCCCTTGTGAGGGGCCCCTCTGGCCGTGTGGCGACTGCTCAGGCCGCTTGTAGCGGGCCCCTGAAGTCCGACGGACTCAGGCCGCCACCCGGATGCTCAGGAGATCTTGGCGACGGTCGCGCGGACCTTGTCGGCGATCTCGGTGGGCAGCGGGGCGTAACCCAGCTCCTTCAGGGCGGCCTGGCCGTCCTTGCTGGAGACGTAGGTCAGGAAGGACTTGGTGGCGGGCAGCGTCTCGGCCTTGTTGCCCTTGTCGCAGGCGATCTCGTACGTCACCAGGGTGATCGGGTAGGCACCCTCGGCCTTGGTGGTGTAGTTGAGCTTCAGGGCGAGGTCATCGCCCGTGCCGACCTGCTTGGCCTCGGCGATGGCCTTGGAGGCGTTGTCCACGGTGGCCTCGACCGGCTCCTTGGCACCGGTGTTCAGCTTGGCCGTGGGGATCTTGCCGGAGGTCGCGTACGAGAGCTCGAAGTAGGAGATCGCGCCGCTGGTCTGCTTGACCTGCGAGGAGACGCCGGCCGAGCCGGACGCCGCCTGGCCGCCGGTGCCCTCCCACTTCTTCGCCGGCTCGTGCTTCCAGTCGCCGGGGGCCGCGGCCTTGAGGTACTTGGTGAAGTTGTCGGTGGTGCCCGAGTCGTCGGAGCGGTGGAACGCCTGGATCTTGAGGTCCGGGAGCTTCGCGTCCGGGTTCAGCTTCTTGATCGCGGCGTCGTTCCACTTGGTGATCTTCGAGTCGAAGATCTTCGCCAGGGTCTGGGCGTCCAGCACGAGGTTGTCCGCACCGGGGACGTTGTAGCCGACCGCGATCGGGCCGCCGACCATCGGCAGGTCGATGGCCTGGCCGCCCTTGCAGATCTCCTTCGACTTGGTGACCTCGTCGGGCTTGAGGGCCGAGTCCGAGCCCGCGAAGGCCGTCTGGCCCTGCAGGAAGGTGGTCACGCCGGCGCCGGAGCCGGTCGGCTGGTAGTTGATCTCGGTGTCCTTGCAGGCGCCCGAGTAGTTCTGCACCCAGACGTCCATGGCGTTCTTCTGCGCGGACGAGCCGGACGCGAGCAGCTTGCCCTTGCCCTCACACTTGATGTTCGAGGCCTTGGCGGAGCTGTTGCCGCCGTTGCCGCCGGCGGTGTCGTCGGAGCCGCACGCCGTCAGGGCCAGGGCACCGGAGACGGCGAGAGCGCCAACGGCGAGGGCGCGAACCCGGTTCTTGCGCTGAAGCTTCACTGTCGGGAATTCCTTCCTGGGGCGCGCCGCTTTCGGCGTGCGAGGTGATGAGGTGTGTGGTGACCGCCGTGGGGGTGCGGTGTCAGCTAGCCGTGTCGCGCTTGCCGTTTGGGCGTGACGCGCACTCGGTACGGCCGAAATTAGGCAGATCAGGTGAAGCGGTCGATGGAGGAGAGTGAACGCACGGTGAACCTCGGCCATCAGATGGGTGCGGGCCGCGAGTCGCTCGCACGCTCGTACCAAGAGGCCTCCCCGGCGGACCATGGCCGGTCCGCCCGGCAGGCGCTGAACGGCCCGTCGCCCTGTTGAATTACCGGCCGGTATGGCAGCATCCGCGCCTGAGGAACACACGAATCGGTGCGGAACGACCGGAGGTGGCTGGTGGGGAGCCAGGGGGCACAGCAGGGCGTTCGGGGCGTACGAGGTGTACAGGGCGCATGGGGCGCATGGGGTGTACGGGGCGGCCGGGTGGTGGCATGCACCGCCGCCGTGCTGTGCGCGATGGGGCTGCTCGGGGGGACGGCGACGGCGGCCTACGCCGATGACCCGAAGAACCCGGCCGCGGAACCGGGGCAGACGGCGGACTCCGGACCGCCCACGGATTCCCGGGACGACGCGGACTCCGACGCCCAGCACCTCGACGACGTACGCAAGAAGATCGACGCCCTCTACCGCAAGGCGGAGCAGGCCACCGACGCCTACAACGCCGCCAAGGAACAGGTCGAGCTCCAGCAGAAGGAGATCGTCAAGCTGGCGCGCACCATCGATTCCACCCAGCAGAAGCTGGCCGCCCTCAAGCGGCAGGCGGGCGCGCTGGCCAGTGCGCAGTACCGCGGCGGCGGGTTGCCCTCCGAGGCGAAGCTGATGCTCAACGCCGACCCGGAGGCGTTTCTCGACAATGCCACCCTGGCCCGTAAGGGACAGCAGGCCGCCAGGCGCGTGATGAGCCAACTCGCGAATCTCAAGGGCGACTTGGAGAGCTATTCGGACTCCGCCACGGACCGCTGGGAGCGGCTGGAGGCGAACCGTAAGAAGAAGGAAAGCGCCCAGCGGGACATCAAGAAAAAGATCGAAGCGGCAAAGCAGCTGGAATCCCGGCTGGCCGCCAAGGAAAAGGACCGGCTGAAGAAGCTGGAGGACGAGCTGGCCTTCAAGCAGCAGCAGAAGTGGCTCGACTCGGGCGTACTGAAAGAGATCAGCAACAAAGCGTCGGCCCCTGGCAAGAAGGCGATTTCGTACGCCACCGCACAGATCGGCAAGGATTACGTGTGGGGCGCGGAAGGGCCGGACACCTTCGACTGCTCCGGGCTGACCCTGCGGGCGTGGGAGGCCGGCGGCCGGACGATTCCGCGGACCTCGCAGGAGCAGTGGCGGCAGCTGCCCCGGGTCGACCTGAAGGACATGCGGCCGGGCGATCTGATCATTTATTTCTCCGATGCCAGCCATGTCGGGATGTACATCGGGGACGGCGCGATCGTGCATGCGCCACGGCCCGGCCGGCAGGTGACGATCACCGGCGCCGGTTCGATGCCGATCCTCGGCGTCGTACGGCCCGATGGTGACGCCCGCCACGATGACGCACATCACTCGGGCAATAAATGACCGGATTGTTTCCTATCGGAGGGTTGTCGGTGCGTAGCTGAATGCACTCAAGCGGGGTGATATTCGTCATTCCGCATTCCGCCCTCCCCAGGTCAAATGGCTTATCGGGTGCGGCATATGACGATGGCCGATTGCCGTCGGCCATTCCATACCGCTCTGTACTGACGCTATGGTCGCCTCTCAGTGCCCGGTGTGTGCCCCGCTCATTTGACCGACGAGCGACATGGAACCGGGCACGGTGGTGCGCCGGTCGGCGCCCGCCGTACCCCTCGGGGGGAGGGAAGGAAGCAGACCAATGCCCGTACCCGTACCGCACCAGCGGGCGGTCGTGCTGCCGCACCAGGCAGGACCGGTGGACGACGCCTGCGCGCAGACCGCGCTGGTCGCCGGCGCGCCGGGCGCGGGGGACGCGACGGCCCAGGACACGAGCGTCCCGGCGCACGCCGCCGGCCAGGCGCCGCAGGGCCTCAAGGAGCCCGAGCAGCCGCACCTGGTCGAACAGCGACTTTCGGCCGACCATGGATCGACCCATCAGGGCCTGACCCTGCTCCTCATCGGCGAGGACCCCAACAGCCATGTCCCCGAAATGTGGGACTGGGCCGGCCGCAAGGTCCGCCTGCGCACCGCCCGCAACCTCACCGAGGCCGAGCGGCTGCTCACCGACGACGTGCACTGCATCCTGCTCGACCTGCCCCCGGCCGAGCCCGGTGGCCGCGCGGAA
Source organism: Streptomyces inhibens (assembly GCF_003389455.1). Classification (GTDB taxonomy): domain Bacteria; phylum Actinomycetota; class Actinomycetes; order Streptomycetales; family Streptomycetaceae; genus Streptomyces; species Streptomyces inhibens. Next base: position 39,242 of record NZ_QUAC01000219.1, read on the forward strand.
CGTGACTCGGGACACGACGGCACCCCCGGCGACGAGCTGGGCATGCTGCGCGACGTCCTGCGGCTGGCGCCCTCGCACGCCGTGCTGGTGCTCACCTACGAGACGGACGCTCAGCGCGCCGCCGATGCCGTACGCGTCGGCGCCCAGGACTACCTCTTCCGTGACGAGCTGGACGGCGCGGTGCTCAGCCGCGCGGTCCGCTACGCCGTCGAACGCAAACGCGCCGACCTGGCCCAGCGCCAGCTCACCGAGTCGCGGATGCTCGCCCAGGAGAACGCCCGCCTGGAGCGCGGTCTGCTGCCCACGCCGCTGCTCGACGGCTCCGATCTGCGGTTCGCCGCCTGCTACCGCCCCGGCCGCAGCCGTGCGCTGCTCGGCGGCGACTTCTACGACACCGTCCGCACCCCGGACGGCACCGTCCACGCGATGATCGGCGACGTCTGCGGCCACGGCCCCGACGAGGCCGCCCTCGGCGTCGAGCTGCGGATCGCCTGGCGCGCGCTGACCTTCGCCGGACTGTCCGGCGACGAGCTGCTCGCCACCCTCCAGAAGGTCCTGGAGCACGAGCGCGCGGACGACGAGATCTTCGCGACGCTGTGCACCGTCGACATCTCCGCGGACGGCCGGCGCGCCGGTCTCTGCCTGGCGGGCCACCCCGCCCCGCTGCTGGCCCGCGCCGGTGAGCAGCCGCAGCTGCTGCCGTACGAATTCGGCGGCCCGGCGCTCGGCCTGCTGCCCAACGCCCGCTGGCCGCGCCGGCAGGTGGAACTGGGTGGCTCCTGGAGCCTGATGATGTACACCGACGGCCTGATCGAGGGCCGGATCGGCGACGGCAACCAGCGCCTGGGCCAGGACGGCATGGCCGAACTGGTCAGCCGCCAGATGGCGGCCGGCCTTCAGGGTGAGGAGCTGCTGGACGCGTCGGTCAGAGAGGTGCGCGACCTGAACGGTGGCGAGCTGACGGACGACGTGGCCGTACTGCTGCTGGACCGGCGGTAACGGGACGCGAGTCCCTACGGGTGCGGCCCGGCGCCACCGGCTCCCGGTGGCCCCGCCGCTTCCCTCTCAGCGCCCGCCGTTGTAGGGCCCGTACGGCCCGTCCGAGCTGGAGCCGCCGCGGCGCGGTCCGCGGCCACCGCCGGAGACCTCCCGCAGCGCAGGACGCACATCGACGGTGTAGACGATCACGGCGATGACGCCGATGATCGGCAGGAACGACATGATCGGGAGAATGAACAGCAGCGCCGTGGCAAGGGCGAGGAAGATCAGCCACATGCCCTTGGTCTGCTTGCTCGCGGCGCGGTAGGCGTCCTCGCGGCGCACCCCCGCATCGATCAGCATCACGGCGGCATAGATGCCCAGGGCGAGCTGCACCCAGCTCAGAATGCTCTGGAACCCGTAAATCAGCACGCCATCCACCGCCCGTTCGCCAGCCGTGTCGTATTGGTCCTCGGCGGTCCACTGCCGCCATGGGGCCCCACCGTACCCGGACAACGGGCCGGGCACCTGAAGTGTGCCCGGCCCGGCCCGTGAAACGGCGTCCTCACCGAAAGGTGAGCGAGCTGGTTCCGGATCGGTGCGCGCGTGCGGCCCGGCCCGGCGCTCGCTTCGCCCTCACTTCGCGGACGGCGGGGTGCTCTTCTTCGCCGGCGCCGGCTTGCGCGGTGCGACCGGCTTCTTCGCCGTGGCCGGCTTGGTCTGCGTCGAGGGGGTGGCCTTGGCCTCCGCCTTGGCCCCGTTCGCGGTCTCGGTCCTCGTGGCGGGCTTGCTCGCCGTCTTCGCCGGCTCCGGCTCGATCGCCACCGCCAGGTCCTCGGCCCGGTTGGCGGCCTCGCCGCGCCAGGTCGCCACCGCGCCGCGGCCGCGCTCGGCCAGCTCCTCATAGCCCTCGCGGGCCCGCACGGCGGTCTCGGCGACCCGGCCCACGCCCTGCAGCGCCAGCTCCTGCGCCTGGTCGCGGAACTTCTTGATGTCGCCGTCGAGCGAGTCCAGCAGCTCGGCCAGCTTCTCCTGGGCGTCCTTGGCCTGCTTGGTGACCAGCGCCTGGACGTCCTTGGGGTCGGTGCCGCGGACGGACTCGAAGCGCTTGGGCGCCTCGGCCCGGATCTTCTCGACCAGCTGCGGCACCTCGCCGAGCTTCTCGGCAGCCAGGTCGACGGTGCCGGCCAGCGCGTACAGCGGGGTCGCGTCGGTCAGGGCCTTACGGAGGTCATCGGTGTTGATGGCCATGACGTTATTCCTCCTGGAAACGAAATCGGTTGCTCAGGTGGCGTGCGGGCCGCCGTCGGCCTCTGTCTCTCGGGAGTCCGTACCGCGTCCGTTCTCATGCCCGCTCGCAGCGCCGTCCTCGCCGCCGCTACCGAGCCCGTTCTCCTTGCGGAAGGACTCGTAGATCTGCAGCAGGACCTGCTTCTGTCTCTCGTTCAGCGACGGGTCGGTGAGTATCGCGGTCTGCACCTCGACCCCGTCCAGACCACGCCGCTCGTCCAGAATCCCGGCCTGGACATACAGCGTCTCGGCGGATATCCGCAGCGCCTTGGCGAGCTGCTGAAGGATCTCCGCGCTCGGCTTGCGCAAGCCGCGCTCGATCTGGCTGAGATACGGATTGGACACCCCGGCGGCATCCGCGAGCTGCCGCAGACTCAGCTGCGCGGTGCGCCGCTGCTCCCGCAGGAACTCGCCGAGATTGCCGACGTTGAGTGATGCCATGACTCGATACTGCATCCTCGTGCTAACTATTGCAAGCAAGCGCTAGCAAAAGTGGTACGGACGGGGTGGTGGGCCTTCGTCCTACGGAGGGGCAGTCTGGGGGCGGCAGCCGTCTGGTGGGGCCTGCTTATGAGGCCCCTGCCACCTCATCCCCTCCCGCTCCCTCTTCCGCGGGCCGGGTTCCGATGATGACCGTCGCGTACAGCTCGTCGGAGCTGGCCACCTGGGTGAGCAGACCGTTGCGGGTGAAGGCCTCGACGGCGTGCGGGACCTGCCGTTCGCTCGTTTCGACGAGCAGATGGCCGCCCGGTGCCAGCCACTGCGGCGCGGCCGCGGTCACCCGCCGTAGGACGTCGAGCCCGTCCGCGCCGCCGTCGAGCGCCACCATCGGCTCGTACTCGCGGGCCTCCGGCGGCAGCAGCCCGACCTCTTCGGTCGGTACGTAGGGGACGTTGGCCAACAGGATGTCGATACGGCCCCGGAGGCCGGCGGGCAGCGGGTCGAAGAGGTCGCCCTCGTAGACCTCGCCCCCGGCGGCGGTGACGTTACGGCGGGCGCAGCGGACCGCGGCGGGCTCGATGTCGGCCGCGTACAGATCGACCTGTTCCAGGCCGGCGGCCAGTGCGGCGCCCACCGCGCCGGAGCCGCAGCACAGGTCGACGACGACCGTGCGCCGGTGCGTACGGGCGGCGGCCGCCCGGGACCCGAGTCGGACGTTCTGGGGATCGAGGCCGACGTTCCGGAGCCCGAGGCCGACGGCTTGGTCCACGAGGAACTCGGTGCGGCGGCGCGGCACGAAGACGCCCGGGTCGACGGCGACCCGCAGACCGTAGAACTCGGCCCAGCCGAGGACGTGTTCAAGCGGCAGACCGACAACGCGCCGCTCCACCATGGCGGCGAGATCGTCCGGCGTACGCGCCGTGGCGAGGAGCAGCTCCGCCTCGTCCTCGGCGAAGACACAGCCGGCGGCGCGCAGTTTGGTGATGACGGCGGCGAGGGAGAGCGGCGAGGGGAGGGGAGCGGCGGGAGGGGAGGAGACAGGTGACGGGTGGGGCGGCACCTGAGGTGACGACGGATGAGATGACTGCGATGGGTGAGGTGCCTGCGACGAGTGAGGTGACGACGGCGTGTGGAGAGACGACGGCGTGTGAGATGACGACATGTGAGCCTTTCGGGCGCCTAAGGCGCTTCCGCGGATCACGTCTGTCGGGCGGTCACCTGAATCGGGCTGACCGCACGGCGTGAGACGGGAGCGCCTGCCTGGTCTGGCGGGGAATCGGTCTCACCTCCTCGGTCGGTCCTCTGCTGCTCGGCAACACTACCTGACCTGGGCCGCGGCACCCAGACCGGTGTCGTGCTCCCTGGGAGCTCAGCGCGCCGCCGGCCCGCTGATGGCACCGACCTCGACCGAACCGATGCGTCCGGCGTCGTCGAAGGAGACCTCGACCGTCGCGCCGGTGGGCAGGTCGGCGCTGATCCGGCCGGGGCCGTGGCGCTGCGGGAGCGCGTGGTGGCCGAAGTAGCCGGCCACCACCGCGTGTGCCGCATTGGCGTGTACGCCCGCGCCGGTGAGCAGGATCCGCGGCAGCGTGACCGGGTCGGGCGCCGCCCAGGGGACCTGGGGGTCGTCCGGCACCATGTACAGCCGGGCGTCCGGACTTGCCTGGACGCCTATGTAGCCGGCGGCGCCCAGTACGCCCATCGCCCCGAAGGCGAGGGTCTCGACGGCCAGCCGCGGGTCCGCGCACGCCGACAGATCGACGAGTTCCTCGGTGAACTCCCGGATGCCGTGCGTATGCCCGAACTGCCGCACCGCCTCGGCCGCGCCGACCGCCGGCATGTCCCGAAATCCGGGATTGGCCCATCCCCACAGCCATGAGGCGTCGGACTCGTCATAGCTGCCGAGGATGGATATCCGCAGGTCACGGCCTGCCTGGCGGTAGATGCACCGATCCAGGTCGGCGGTCCAGGGACCGGTCGGCAGGAAGGCGTTGAACGTTTCGAGCTGCTCGGCGCCCCAGGCGGCATGCGGCTCGGTGAGGCGGACGAAGGCGTCACTGAAAGGGGAGTTGGAGTTCACGCGGACCGACCTTAGCGAGCGTGGGAGGCGCTCCTCGACAGACCTCCGCCCCCCGCTGCCGCAGCCCACCCGTCATCTCGACGTCTCCGGCTGCGACGTCTCTCGGATCGGTGCGCTGCCGCACACGAAGGGGGTGTTCTGGAGAAGCTCCGGGGTGAGGGTGACGCCGGTCAGATGCTGGGCGAGGGCGAAGGCGGCCGGAACGGCGTGCTCCGAGCCGTCGAAGGGATCGGAGACGGCGAAGTCACCGGGCTCCTGGGTCTCCTGGGTCTCCAGGGTCTCCTGGGCTGGCGGGGCTTCCGTGGCGGCCTGGGCTTGTGGGGCGAGCGGGAAGCCCATGCCGCGCATGACGTCCAGGAGCGCGTCGGGGGTGCTGCCGCCACGGCTCTCGGGGAATGTCGGCTCGAAGCAGAGGCGGTTGGTGGTGTCCTCGGCCCAGAGGAAGGTGTCGACGCCGTTGATGTTGGCGAAGTGTGAGATCCAGCGGGTGCCTGAGGAGGCCGGTAGTGCGCGTCCCTCGGTGACGCCCAGGTAGCCGTTGGGCTCGATCGCCACGGTCCAGCGGCCGACGGTCGTCAGGGCGATGAGCTGTCGCTGGCCGTCGGAGCGGCCGAGGAGGTCGAACGCGGCGTCGACGACAGCGATGGCGCCGGTCAGCCCCGTCGCGTAGGGCGGTTCCTCCCGCCCGCCCAGGCGGCGCAGCAGCTCCGCGGGCGGCAGACCGTGTGCCAGCGTGATGCAGTACGCCTCCGCGAGGTCCGGGAAGCGTTCCTCGAACCACAGGTAGTCGCGGTACGACGGGGGCGCCGCCGCGGTGCGGAGGGACCGGCCCAGGGCGCCGGTGAGCAGGCGCGGATGGCGGCGCCACCACCACAGCTCCGCCCGCGGCAGACGGCGAAATCGCGCCAACGCCTGGCCGTCGTCGTCCACCGTCGCCGCCACGAATCTGTCGTCCAGCGCCCTGATCCTCGGCGTCCAGATAAGCAGCAGGTGTTCGTCGAGCAGCAGCCACGCCTCGTGCAGCCAGTTACGGCAGGAGAGGTCGTTGGTGTACTCGTCGACCGTGTCGGAGTAGCCGCGCTCCACGGCATCCACCAGCCAATTCCACCGGTCCACCATCTCCGCGACGGTGAACGATGCGCGCCGGCCCCGCCCGCGCAGCAACTCGCCGACGGCGGCCTCGTTGTCGTGCGTATCCATTGGCGGCGAGCTTGCCACGGCATCGTCCGCCGGGCATCGGCATATCCACCGCTGGGCGTCGCAGTCCCCAGCTGTCGCAGTAGTCCCCAATTGTCGCAGCCCCGTGCTGCTGTCACAGTCCCCGCCGTCCCTCTCCGCCATCGCCATCCCCTCTCGAATGACTGGAAAGTACTTGTCAGATTGGAAAGTTCTTGTCACGATGAAGGTACGAAGCAGGAGCAAGTGCGAGAAGGAAAAAGCAGGATCAGGCAGGGGGACTGACATGTCGGAGTACGCAGCGAAGGACGCGGCGGCCGCGCTGGCCCGCGCGCAGGAGCTGAGCTCAACGGTCCGGGCCGGTGCGAAGTGGTACGTCCGGTACCAAGTGGTCTACGGCTGCGCGGCAGCCGTCGTGGTGCTCGCCATAGGGCTGTTGAGCCGGCCTTACGGTGTGGCGATCGGCGTCGGCTTCTGGGGTGTCGTCGTCGCGGGGCTGTCGGTCTATTCGGCCCGGCAGCGCGTTGCCCGGCGCGGGTTCGGGCGGTGGCATGCCAGCATGATCATCGCCTGGGGGCTGCTCTATGCCGCGGTGCTGGTGCCCGGGAGTATCTGGTTCCCAGGCGTTGTGGCGTGGTGGGTGCCCGGCGCGGTGGTGGTTGCTCTTCCCGGCCTGATAGGCGGTTACTTGGAGGCCCGGCGGTGACTGATCCGCACGACAGAACCCGTCCGCACCACGGATCCCATCCGAGCCACGGATCCAATCCGAGCCACGGATCCCATCCGCGCCACGGACTCGACGAGGTGATTCACGCACCGGTCCGCTTCTCCATCGTGGCGACCCTGGCGGCCGCCGACAAGGCCGAGTTCGCGTTCGTCCGCGATACCGTCGAGGTGAGCGACTCGGTCTTGTCGAGGCAGGTCGCCACCCTGGAGAAGGCCGGCTATGTCGCCGTCACCAAGGGGTACGTCGGCAAGCGTCCGCGCACCTGGCTCGCCCTGACGGCCGACGGTCGCGCGGCCTTCGCCGCCCACTGCCAGGCCTTGCGGGCGATAGCGGGAGACGACGCCTGAGCCGGCTCTGTTGACTTGGAGTGCGCTCCAACTCATACCGTCCTGACGGGATTACGGGACGGGCTCGAAATGAGGGCCCAGGGATCAGGGATCCGAGGTCCGAGGCTCATGAACAGGGGGCCGGGACGCCGAGGTTCACGATCCGTCCCGCCGTACGTCCAGGAGGTAGCAGCATGACCACGACGAACATTCCCTCGCGTCACCTCGGTGAGCTGGTGGTTTCCGCGCAAGGGCTCGGCTGCATGGGGATGAGCCACGGTTACGGGGACTCGGACGACGAGCAGTCGATCGCGACCATCAACCGGGCGCTCGACCTCGGTGTCAGCCTGCTGGACACCTCCGACTTCTACGGGGTGGGCCACAACGAGGAGTTGATCGGCCGGGCCATCGCCGGCCGGCGGGACGACGCGGTGGTGGCGACGAAGTTCGGGTTCGCCAACCAGCTCGGTGAGCCGACCGCGATCCGCGGCGACGCCGCCTACGTACGGCAGGCCTGCGAGGCCTCGCTGCGTCGGCTCGGCGTCGACCACATCGACCTCTACTACCAGCACCGTGTCGACCCCGACGTGCCGATCGAGGAGACGGTCGGCGCGATGGCCGAACTCGTCGAGGCCGGCAAGGTGCGCTACCTCGGACTGTCCGAGGCGGGCGCGGCGACGCTGCGGCGGGCGCATGCGGTGCATCCGATCGCCGCGCTGCAGAGCGAGTGGTCGCTGTGGACCCGCGATCTGGAGCACGAGATCGCGCCGGTGTGCCGTGAACTCGGCATCGGCCTGGTGCCGTTCTCACCGCTCGGGCGTGGGTTCCTGACCGGGCGCTACACCTCCGTGGAGGGGCTGTCGGAGTCTGACGTGCGCCGGAGCCAGCCGCGCTTCGCCGACGGCAACCTGGAGCAGAACCTGGCCATTGTCGAGAAGCTGAACGACATCGCGGCAGAGAAGGGCGTCAGCGCCGGACAACTCGCCCTGGCCTGGGTGCAGTACCGCGGCGACGACGTCGTGCCGATCCCCGGCACCCGTCGGCAGAAGTACCTGGAGGAGAACCTCGGCGCGCTCGCCATAGAGCTGTCCGCCGAGGAACTCGCCGCGATCGACGCCGCAGCACCGGCCGGCCGGATCGCCGGCACGCGATACGACGAGGTCAGCATGACGTTCGTCGACGGGTGAGACGGGTGAGGGGGAGTAGCAACCGAAGGCCGGAAGTCGGAGCGACTGGGGGCTGAGGACCGGGGGCGGGACAACCGAGAGCCGGGGGGTGGGGGCCGGAGCAACCGGGGGAGCAGTGGAACGGAGCGACCGGGGGAGGGCCAGAAGGGCGGCGCGGGTGGTTACGCCGGTGACATGACCTCGTAGAGGTTGCCGGCGTCGTCCTGGAAGAACAGGCCGCGGGGGCACAGGGGATGGTCGATGCGGCCGTTGCCCGGTTCGGTGGGGTCGTTGCCGTAGGGGATGCCGGCCGCCTGTATGCGGGCGAGGACGGCGTCGAAGGTTTCGGGGTCGACGTCGAAGGCGAGGTGATGGCCCTCGGCGTCCGGCACGGTCATGAAGTCGAGGGTGAGCGTCTCGTTCACGCGGACGGGGGCGAAGTGCCCCCGGCGGCCGGCCGGCGGGAGTTCCGGCAGGCCCATCACCGAGGCGAAGAAGTGGGCGGCCGCGCGGTGGTCGGCGGCCGGGACGATGGTGTGGTTGAGGGTCACGGTCATCAGGCGCTCCCAGGGCGGTTGAGGGTGCCGTGCAGGAGTACGGCGATGAGCTCCTCGGGGGTGAGGCTCGCGTCGCCCTCCGGAGCCGGCGTCTGCAGGCGGGTGAAGAGCAGGCCCAGGAAGGCGGAGGCGACCTTCTCGGGGGGCATGCGGAAGGCGGCCCGGTCGGGTTCGAGCAGCTCGATGACGCCGTTGCGCAGGGCGGTGACGGACTGTGCCCGGCTGTCCGGCGGCGGACCGTCGCCGGACCGGGAGCCGGGGCCGTGCTCGCGGCCGCGGCGGTGACCGGAGGCGTGGAGGGCGCTGACGACGGTGCCCATGCGCTCCATGTGGGCGCGCAGCGCATCGGCGGCTTCGGTCAGCCGTACGTCGAGCGGTTCGGCCAGGGAGATCGAGGCGAGCTCGCGCAGGACGTGGTCCGTGCCGACCGCTTCGGCGACACAGGCGTCCAGCACCTCGTCCTTGTCCTTGAAGGCCCGGAAGATCGTGGCCTCCCCGATGCCCGCGGCGCGTGCGATCCGGCTGGTGGTGACGGCCGCGCCGAACTCCGCCACGAGCGGCAGCGCGGCGGCCACGATCATGGCCCGACGTTCCTCGACGCTCATGCCGGGGGCGCGTCGGCGGGGTGGTGGTGTCATGGGATCCACGCTACGGAGTGAGTACTCACTCCGTCAATGGATGCGCGCATCCGCCCTTCGCTCCCTAGACTTTTTGCAGCGTGACAAGGCTGGTGCCGACGGCCGCTGCTCCTGGGCCGTCGTCCCCACGGAAGGGCGGCGCGCCATGGACTGGAAGCTCGAACTGGTGCCGATTCCGGTGACCGATGTGGAACGGGCGAAGCGGTTCTACAGCGAGCAGATGGGCTTTGCCGTCGATCACGACATGCGTGTCGGCGGCGAGGTGCGCATTGTGCAGCTGACGCCGCCGGGTTCGGGCTGCTCGATCGTGATCGGCGCGGGCACCGGCGTCACGGAGGTGGTGGCCGGTTCGGTGCAGGGACTGCAACTGGTGGTGTCCGATATCGCCGCGGCCCGCGCGCAGTTGGTCGAGCGGGGCGTGGCGGCCGGCCCCGTACAGCACATGGAGAACGGGGCGATGGCGGACGGCCCCGGCGGGGCGTGGAACTCGTTCGTCTACTTCAGCGACCCGGACGGAAACGGCTGGGCGCTGCAGGAGCGGCCGGCCGAGGAATGACGGGCGGGGCGCCGTGGAGGGCTCCTAGGATCGGCGGATGACGACGGTTGAGGAAGCATTTCTGCGGGCCTTTCATGCCGCTCATCCGGCAGTGACCGCACGGGCGATGGCCCATGGGCGGGCCGCGGACGGCCGGTCCAGTTACGAGATCCTGCGGGACCGGGTGTCGGGGTGTACGCGGGTGCTGGATCTCGGCTGCGGCGACGGGCTGCTGCTGGAACTCCTCGGTGAGCAGGGGCGGAACGCGGGCCGGGCGCTCGCCGGACTCGATCTGTCCGCCGAGGAGTTGGCGCTGGCGCGCCGCCGTCCGGGCGTCGACCGGGCCGATCTGCGAGTGGGGCGGGCGCAGCAACTACCGTTCTCGGACGGCCGGTTCGACGGCTGCGTATCCCATATGGCGCTGATGCTGATGAGCGATGCGGAACGGGTCGCGGCGGAGCTGGCGCGGGTGCTGGAGCCGGGCGGCACGCTCGCCGTCGTCCTGGGCGGTGGGGCGGCCGGCGGTGAGGCGTACGAGAGGTTTCTGCGGCTTGCGGTGCCGCTGTTCAAGGCGGCGCCCGCGGAGCAGCGGATTCCGCCGCTCGGGGACCGGCGGCTGCGGACCCGCGAGGGGTTCGACGCGGTGTTCGGCCCGGCCGGGTTCGGGCCGGCGGAGTGGGAGACCGTACGGATCGATCTGACCGGCCCGCCGGAACGGATCTGGGACTGCCTGGGTGGCTTCTACGACTTCGGGCCGCTCGACCCCGCGGTCACCGCGGATCTGCGGGCCCGCTTCGAGGCGGAGTCGGCGGAGACGGCACTGCCGGACGGCCGTATTCCGTGCGCGATGAATGTGCACATCGCGACGGCGGTGCGGAGCGGCCGCTGAGTCGGGGGCGTTTTTCGGTTGCCCGGCGCCGTACCGATGCGGTTGCATTGGTACGTATGGCGTCGCGGGCGCGATGCGTACGGCAGGGGTGAGTGGTGCGGCGATCCGGGTCGGTCGAGTCGATCCCGGATCGGTGCGGGTTGAGCTGACGAGTGAGGTGGGGGAGTTATGGCGATCGGGGCCGATGAGCGGGTGGCGCGGGCGGAGGAGGTGCTGCGGGCGTATGCGCTGTCCGAAGGGGGGTGGCGGCGGAGCCCGGGCCAGAATCTGCAGGAGCTGCTGGTGGACCTCATGCAGTGGTGTGACGCCACCCAGCACGGCTTCGAGCGGGCGCTGACCGCCGCGCGTGAGGCGCGGCGGGCCGGCGGTGCCGGTGGCGGCAGTGCCGGTGGCGACAACGGCGGCTGTGGTGACGGTGGTGGCGGTGGTCAGGCCTCGGCGGGGTGACGTTGGGGATAGGTGGCCTCCAGGTGTGCCATGTGGGCGCGGCCCCAGGCGCCGAGGGGGGCCAGCGCCTCGTTGAGCGAGGTGCCGAAGTCGGTGAGCGAGTATTCGACCTTCGGCGGCACCTGGGGAAAGATCTCGCGGTGCACGATGCCGTCGGCCTCCAGCTCGCGCAGCTGCTGGGCCAGCACCTTTTCGCTGATCTTCGGCAGCTCCCGGCGCAGCTCACCGAACCGCTGTGGGCGCTGGGCCAGCGCCCACAGCAGCAGGACCTTCCATTTGCCGCCGATGACATCCACGGCGGCGTCCAGCCCGCACTCGTACGGCCCCTTGCGTGCGGCGTGTGCGCTGCCCGTGCGGCGTGTGCCGTCTGCGCTGTCTGCGCTGCGTGTGCTCATGGAGTGGCTCCCCCTGCGTCGTCGTTCCCGGGCAAGTATCGGACGCGTACCGGCCCGGCGGACAAGGGAGTTCGGCCCGAGGGCGGCAACTCACAGGCCCTGGGCGGCCATCCAGTCCGGGTCGGGGTCGATGTTCTGCAGTACCTCGATCAGGGTGCCCTCGGGGCCCCAGACGTTGAAGCGGCGCTGTCCCCAGGGCTCGTCCCGTAGGGGTTCGGCGATGGAGACGCCCTTGGCGCGCAGTGCGGCCTCCTCGGCCGCGGCGTCCGTCACGAGGAAGCCGAGGAGTACGCCGCCGGTCTCCTGGGCGCGGAATCCCTTGGGCATGGCCTCGTGGCCGCGCTCGACGAAGTCCAGGGTGTATTCAGGGTGTTGGGGGTGCTGGAGGCTGGCGTACCAGTCCAGTTCCGCGAGCGGGCGGAAGCCGAAGTGGTCGACGTAGAAGCGGGTGCTGGCGGCGACGTCGTCGGTGAGCAGGGCGGTGCCGAGCTTGGTGAAGCGCATGGTGAACCTCTCTGTTCGCGGCAGGTCGCTCCCGCCGCAACAACTGCAGTTGTAGTACTTTGACTGTAGTGGTTGCAAGAGGTTTTCTGGATTTCCGCAGACGGAGGCGGTCGATATGGAGCGAGGTGGACGGCATGGTGCGTAACCCTGAGCGGCGTGCGGCGCTGGTGGATGCCGCGATCGAGGTGCTGGCGCGGGACGGTGCGCGCGGGCTGACGTTCCGGGCCGTCGACACGGCCGCGGGCGTGCCCAACGGCACCGCCTCCAACTACTTCGCCAGCAGGGACGACCTGCTGGCCCAGGTCACCGGGCAGATCCACCAGCGGATCGCGCCCGACCCGGACGAGGTCACCGCGGTGATGGCGGCGCCGCCGAGCCGGGCGCTGGTGGCCGAGCTGATGCGATGGATCAACCGCCGGGTGGCCGAGAACCGCACCGGCTATCTGGCGATGCTGGAGCTGCGCCTGGAGGCGACCCGGCGGCCCGAGCTGCGTGCGGAGCTGACCCGGGCCATTCGGGCGACGCTCGACGAGGACATCCGCTTCCATCTGGAGAGCGGGCTGCCGGGGGACCGTAACGCCGTGGTGCTGATCTATCTGGCGATGACCGGGCTGATGCTGGAGCAGCTCACGCTGCCGGGGGTGGTCCCGGCCGAGGAGGCCGATGGGCTGATCTCGGCGCTCGTCGACCGGGCGATCGGGTCGGAGGGGTAGCGGGCAGGTGGGTGGCGGGCCAGTGGGGTGGTAGGCCGGCGCGGTGGCGGGCCGGTGGGCGTGGTCCTGGTGGCCGTTGGTGGCCGCTAGCCGCCGTACGGGCGGGTCGCGCGGGCCTCGCGGAGCGCGACCGCCCACCAGGTCAGCTGGTTGAGCAGGGCGTCGGCGGCCTGGGTGACGGGGGCCGGGTCGTGCAGGTGTCCGGCGTCGTCGAAGAGGTTGCCGGCGAGCGGGAAGCTCACCGTTTCGCGCACCGTCGTGGCGTGCAACTCGGCGAAGACCAGCCGCAGTTGCTCGACGGCGCGGAGGCCGCCGGAGATCCCGCCGTACGACACAAAGCCGACCGGCTTGGCCTGCCACTGGGGGCGCAGCAGGTCGATGGCGTGCTTGAGCGGGGCCGGGAAGGAGTGGTTGTACTCCGGGGTGATCACGACGAATGCGTCCGCCTCGTCGACGCGCTTCGCGAAGGTCTCGTACTCCTCGCTGCCGTAACGGAGCTCGTACGGGCGGACGGTGTCCAGGTCGATGACGTCCACGTCGATGTGCGGGTGGTTCTCGGTGTGCCGGGTGAACCAGTTCGCGATGACGGGCGCGAACCGGCCCTCCCGGGTGCTGCCGATGATCACTGCGAGGCGGTACGGGTGCTCGGACATGTGAGGCCCTTCGTGGCGTGGCGTGGGAGTCGGTGAGCGGCGGTGTCGCCGTCGGGACTCGACGCTAGGACCTCAAGCGAACTTGAGGTCAAGGGCCGTGGGTGTGGGGCAGGGTGTGGGGCATGCCGGGCCTCGCCCCGGCCTGGGAGGGCGCCCGCCTGTGCGCCGGCCGGAGAGCTGTATCGAGGGCGCCGTCCGGGGCGCCGTCCGGGTCACTCGGCTCCGAAAAGCTCCAGCAGCTCCGTCTTCTGGAACATCCGGGCCGTGTCGATCGCCGAGGGCGTGCCCGCCGCCGGGTCCGCGCCGTGCGCCAGCAGGACCTTGATGACCTCGTCCTCGCCCTTGAAGACCGCACCGGCGAGTGGCGTCTGGCCACGGTCGTTGGGGCGGTCGGGGTCGGCCTCGCGGTGCAACAGGACTTCTACGGTGGCGGGGTGGCCGTGGTAGGCGGCCAGCATCACGAGCGAGTCGCCCTTGTCGTTCGTCAGGTTGGCGGGGACGCCCGCGTCCACGTACGCGGCGACGGTGTCGGTGTCACCGTGCCGCGCCAGGTCGAACACCTTGGCCGCGAGCTGCAGCACCTCGGGGTCGTGCGCGTGCTCGATCGCCTCGGGCCCCTGCGGCTCGGGATTCGCGTCGCTCATGGTCGCCGGCCTCCTGCTGTGGTGGGTGGTGCGTGCACACACGCACGCGCGAGTGCACTGTGTCACCGCCACTCTAGGCAGGCTGTGGTCGTTGCGGCAGCGGTGGCGGGGTGGGTGTGTGGTTCTGTGGCGGGGGTGTGTCGTGGCTGGGGCCGCTTCGCCTCTGCACCGTGGGTGGGTGGGCCGGAGGGGACACCCGGTAACCCTCCCCCAGCCTTCGGCCGGGAGGTGCCCCCACGGCGCGGGCGTCGCGGCTACGTGGGATTGATTGCCCCGGCGTTTGCTCCAGGTCCTGCGGGCGGGTCACCGGGTATCCCCTCCGGCCTCCGTACGTTGGCGACTGTCCCGCCGTACCAATGACCGTTACGAACTGACGCGGCTCGGGTTTCGCCGTACGCGTCGGCGCAGAGGCAGAGGCAGAGGCAGAGGCAGGGGCAGGGGCTGTGGTCTGTGACGGGCGGTGCCGCCGGGCTGCGGACGGGACGATACGTAGGCCGGAGGGGACGTACCGGGACCCGCCCGCAGGACCTGGAGCAAACGCCGGGGCGCCGATATCCGGGACCCGCGACGCCCGCGCCGAGGACGGGTGCCGGTGCGGCCCCTCCGGCCCCCCCGGCACACACGCAACCCGCAAGGCCCCAGCCCCCACCGAACCAGGCGGCAACACCACCACCCTGCCCAGCGCCAGCTCGGCGGCCGGCGCAAGCCCCAGCCGCCTCAGAACGCCGCGCGGATTTCGCCCACCCGGGTGCCGCCGCCGAAGAGGGGGGCGTCCTCCAGGCGGGAGAGGACGGGGGTGTCGATGTTCATGAGGCGGAGGGTGCGGGCGAGGATGGGGCCGAGGGTGCGGGTGGCGCCGTCGTCGATCTTGAAGGCGAGGGCGCGGCCGTCGGGGAGGGCCAGGGCCTGGACCGCCTCGGCGCCCATCTTGGAGAGGGTGCCGGGGAGGGCCTGCATCAGCCAGGTGTCGGGGCGGCGGGTGCCGGCGACGTACTCGGGGTGGGCGCGCATCGCGTCCGCGACCCGTCGCTCCGGGGTGCCGGGCTCGGCCAGTACAAAGTGCCGGAAGGCGCGGGCCAGACCGGTCAGCGACAGCGACAGCAGGGGCGCACCGCAGCCGTCCGTGCCGATGTGGGCGACGTCCTCGCCGCTTGCGGTGCGGACACCGTCGGCGACCAGCTGCTGCAGCGGATGGTCCTGGTCGAGGTACGAGGCGAGCGGCCAGCCGTTGAGCGCGGAGGCGGCCAGCATCGCGGTGTGCTTGCCCGAGCAGTTCATGGTGAGGCGGTCGCGGACCCGGCCCGAGGCGAGGTAGGCCTCGGCCTCCTCAGGGTCCAGCGGCAGGTCCGGCGGTGTCTGGAGCTGGTCGGCGGTCAGGCCGTGCTCGGCCAGCATGGTCCGTACGAGATCGAGGTGGAACGGCTCACCGGAGTGGCTCGCGGCGGCCAGCGCCAGCCGCTCGCCGGACAGCTCCAGGCCCGCCCGCAGGACCGCCGCGGCCTGCATCGGCTTGTTCGTGGAGCGGGGGAAGACGGGGGCGGCCACATCGCCCAGCGCCATTTCCACGCTGCCGTCGGCCGCGAGTACCACCAGGGAGCCACGGTGCCGGCCCTCGACGAAGCCGGAGCGGACGACCTCGGCGAGGACGGGGGAGGCGGAGGAAGCGGGAGAAGCGGGAGAAGACGCGGCCGTCGCGGGATCCGGGGAGGTGAGGGATCCCTGGGCCGGCTGGGGTATCGGGGTGGGCGAGGTCATCGGCGGCCTTCCGGGGAGTGACCGCCACCCCCCGGAGGCTTGTGGCCCGGTCAGGACAGCAGGTCGTCTACTTGCGCTTCGCCTTCACGGTACCTGCGGGCGATTTCCGCACTGCAATCGTCGGTGGTGCGCTGCAGCGACTGACGACGCAGCGACACCTGCCGTTCGTAGCGGATCAGCCGGCCCATCGCGTCATGCAGCTCCTGGTCCGTACGCGCGGTGAGATCGGACAGTTCCACCTCACCGAGCATTTCCTCGGCGAGCCTGCGGTATTCCTCGCTGTGCGGCGTGCCGACCGTCACATGCCGGGCCGAGGAGCGGTGCCGCGACGGCAGATCGGTGAGGATCTCGGGCAGCCGGTCGAGCAGCGGTGAGTGCTGGGCGGTGCGGCGGGCGATCTCGGCCCGGAGGATGTCGATCCGGCCCTGCAACAGCCGCCGCAGATAGCTCAGATCGGCCTCTTCCTGCTGGGAATCACGGCGGACCACCCGCAGCTCGGGCAGCCCCAGACCGCAGAGATCGGGGGTGGCGGCCGGGCGGCAGCGGTCGCGCTGCTGCGGGGGGCGGGGGTGCTGCGCCTGGCCTGCCTGGAGCATGGGGCCGTCCTCGGTGCCGGGGGGCTCGACGCGAGCCGCTGCCGTGGTCGTCGTCAGTGCGGTGGTGGTCGTCGTGAGGGCGGTGGGGGGCGCCGGAGCGGCGGGTGTCGTACGTGCGGTGTCTGACACGGGGGCGCTTGGTGTGGTCCGTCCGGTCGGTGTCGTACGGGCGGGTGGTACGGGACCGGGAGTTTGTCCGGCGCCGGCAGTGCTCATGAGTCGTTCCGTCCCCTCGTCCGGGCCGCGTCCAGGGCATGTTGTCCATGAAACGCACCACGTGCACGCATCGTGCCACTCTGGGCGGTCCTTCTGCAGGGCCATGGCACCCGAACAGCCCCCGTGGAGGCACGGCTGTCCGAAGCCGGTTGGTCGCCCGGCATCATGGCGGGTATGCGAGCTGTGGTGCAGAGAGTTGACGGCGCACGCGTCGAGGTGGCGGGCGAGACGGTCGGGGAGATCGTCGGTGAGGGGCTGTGCGTGCTGGTGGGGGTCACACACGAGGACACCCCGGAGAAGGCGGCGCAGCTGGCCCGCAAGCTGTGGTCGGTGCGGATTCTGCAGGGCGAGAAGTCCTGCTCGGACACCGCGGCGCCGCTGTTGGTGATCAGCCAGTTCACTCTCTACGGTGACGCCCGCAAGGGCCGTCGTCCCACCTGGAACGCCGCGGCGCCGGGGCCGGTCGCCGAGCCGCTGGTCGACGAGGTCGTCGCGCAGCTGCGGGCGCTGGGCGCCCATGTGGAGACCGGCCGCTTCGGCGCGGACATGAAGGTGTCACTGACGAACGACGGGCCGTTCACGGTGCTGGTGGAGGTGTAGGGCCCGTCCGCCCCCAGGCCCGCGCCGGCGGCGCCGGCGGCCTTGTCGGGCGCTACGGCTCGACGACGACCTCCTGCGCCGCGGCCGTGCCGCCCGCCATCAGCTGGGCGTCCACCGGGACGTTCCGCTTGACCAGGGCGAGCGCGATCGGGCCGAGCTCGTGGTGGCGGACCGAGGTGGTGATGAAGCCGAGCTGCCGGCCCTCCTCGCCTTCCGAGGCGAGGCGTACGGGGGTGCCGTGCGGCGGCAGATGCACCTCGCTGCCGTCCAGGTGCAAGAACACCAGCCGGCGCGGCGGCTTGCCCAGGTTGTGGACCCGGGCGACGGTCTCCTGGCCGCGGTAGCAGCCCTTCTGGAGGTGTACGGCGGTGCCGATCCAGCCCAGCTCGTGCGGGATGGTGCGATGGTCGGTCTCCAGGCCCAGGCGCGGGCGGTGGGCCTCGACGCGCAGCGCCTCCATGGCCAGGATGCCGATCGCCGGGCGGTGCCCCGCGGCGAAGGTCTCCAGGTCGGCGCGCGGCAGGAACAGATCGCGGCCGTGCGGGTTCTCGCGTACGACGACGCCTTCGGGCACCTCGGTGATGGAGCCGGCGGGCAGATGCACGACGGCGATCTCGTCGGTGCGGTCGGCGACCTCGACCCGGTAGAAGAACTTCATGCTTTCCAGGTAGGCGATCAGTGCCTCCTGGTTGCCCGGTTCGGTGTGCATCCACGTCGTCTCGCCGTCGTCGACGAGGTAGAGCGCATGCTCGATGTGGCCGTGCGCGGAGAGGATCAGTGCCTCGGTGGCCTGGCCGGGCGGGAGTTCGCTGACGTGCTGGGTGATCAGCAGGTGCAGCCAGCTCAGCCGCTCGGGGCCGGTGACGGTGATCACGCCACGGTGGGAGAGGTCCACGAAGCCGGTGCCGTCGGCGAGGGCGCGCTGCTCTCGGAAGAGGTCGCCGTAGTGCGCGGCGACGCCTTCGTCGGGAGCCTCGGCAGGGACAGCGCCGGGCAGCGACAGCAGGGGGCTGGCGGGTGAATGTCGCAGCATGGGGCCAGCCTACGACTCGGTGGGGGCGGGCTCAGCCGTCGCCCTCCGCGGCCTTGGTACGGCAGGCCGTACAGCGCCCGAAGATCGCGAAGTGCTTCATATCCGTTTCGAAGCCGAACTGTTCGCGCAGCGTCGCGGTGAACGGCTCGGCCACCGACAGATCCGCCTCGATGACGTCCGTGCAGTCCCGGCACACCAGATGGATGTGGTGGTGGCGGTCGGCGAGGTGGTACGTCGGCGCCCCGTGTCCGAGGTGTGCGTGGCTGACCAGGTCCAGCTCTTCGAGGAGTTCCAGGGTGCGGTAGACGGTGGAGATGTTCACCCCGCCCGCCGTCTTGCGCACCTCGGTGAGGATGTCGTCCGGGGTGGCGTGCTCCAGCCTGTCCACAGCCTCCAGCACGAGTTGACGCTGCGGGGTCAGGCGGTATCCGCGCCTGCGGAGGTCGCTCTGCCAGTCGGTGGTCACCACACAGCCAGTGTAGGAGGGCGGACGGGCGTACGTATGTACGCCGCGTCAGCCGGCTGCCCGTACGCCGCGCAGATAGCGGGCCAGGTCGCTGACGGCGGCCGGATTGCGGGGGCTTTCGACCAGATCGGCATAGTCCATGACGTAGATCCGGTGGTGCTTGATCGCGGAGACGTTGGCGAGCGGCGGGTACGAGGTCAGGAAGGCCTTCTTCTGGGCGGCGGAGGTGTCGCCGTAGTTGTTGATGACGATGACCTCGGGGTTGCGGGCGACGACGGTCTCCCAGCCGACGGTGGTCCAGGAGTCCTTGAGGTCCTTCATGGTGTGGTCGCCGCCGGCCTTGGTGATGATGTCGTGCGGACCGGCGTATTTGCCGGAGGTCAGCGGCTTGTCGCGGCCGTCGTCGTAGAGGAAGACGGAGGGGCGTTCGGCGGGTGCGGGGGCCTTGGCGGCGGCGTCGGCGACCTGCTTCTTGTACCTCTTCACCAGGGCGGCGGCGCGGTCCTCGACGTCGAAGATCTTCCCGAGCGTCTCCAGGTCGGTGTAGAGCGCCTCCAGGGGCGGCATCACACCGCGGGCGCTGCCGTCCGCGCCGTGGCGGCAGGACTCGGTCAGGACGTAGCTGCCGATGCCGAGTTTCTTGAGGGAGGCGGGGGTGAGGCCGTTGTCCTCGCCGAAGCCGTAGTTCCAGCCCGCGAAGACCAGATCGGCGCGGGCGTCGAGGGCCATCTCCCTGGTGATGGCCTTGTTCGAGAGCCTGGGGACCGTGCCGTACGCGGCCTTCCAGGGGACGGCGTCGAGGTTGCCCACGTTGTCGGGCATGACGTAGCCGGCCATCCGGTTCTCCAGGCCGAGCGCGAACATGATCTCGGTGATGCCGACGTCGTTGGTGACCACGCGGGCGGGGGCCTTGTCGTACGTGGTGCGGGTGCCGCAGTTCTCGACGGTGACGGGGTAGTGGCCGGAGGGTTTGGCGGCGTGCTTGCCGTCGTCGGAGACCTTCGCGCCGCAGCCGGTCAGGGCGAGGGCCAGGGCGAGGGCGGTGAGCGGGGCGGTGGGGCGGCGCATGGTGCGGTCCTTACGAGGCGGCGGTGGGGGCGGCGAGGCGGTCGAACAGCAGCTGTACGGCGCCCGATTCGGGATGCCGTACGCGGTGGGCGCGGACGCCGAAGACCTCGGCGAGCAGCTTCGGGGTGAGCACGTCGTACGGCGGGCCGGCGGCGACGATCCGGCCGTGGGCGAGGACGTACAGCTCGTCGCAGTGCATGGCCGCCAGGTTGAGGTCGTGCAGCGCGGTCAGCACCGTCAGCCGTCGGGAGGTGCACCCCTCCCT
This sequence comes from Streptomyces inhibens, assembly GCF_003389455.1. Taxonomy (GTDB): domain Bacteria; phylum Actinomycetota; class Actinomycetes; order Streptomycetales; family Streptomycetaceae; genus Streptomyces; species Streptomyces inhibens. Next base: position 59,400 of record NZ_QUAC01000219.1, read on the forward strand.
GACCAGCGCCAGCACCTCCAACTGCTGGGCGATGTCAAGGTGGTTGGTGGGCTCGTCGAGCACCAGGACGCGCGGTTCCTGGGCCAGCGCGCGGGCGATCAGCACCCGCTGTTTCTCGCCGCCGGACAGGCTGAGGAAGCCGCGCCCGGCCAGGTGGTCCGCGCCGACCCGGGCCAGCGCCCGCTCGCACACCGCGAGGTCCGCGGCGCTCGCCCGGCCCGAACCGCGCTGATGCGGCAGCCGCCCCATCGCGACGACCTCGGCCACCGTGAAGTCGAACTCCGTACTGGCCTCTTGGGGTAGCGCGGCCAGCAGCCGGGCGCCCTCCCGCGCGTCCATGGCGTGCACATCGGCGCCGTCCAGCCGTACGGTCCCGGCGGCCGGGCGCAGTGCGCGGTAGACGCAGCGCAGCAGGGTCGACTTGCCGCTGCCGTTGGGGCCGACCAGGCCGACGACCCGGCCGCTGCCGGCCCGTAGCGTGATGTCGTGGACCAGCCGGTTCCCGGCCACCTCCACCGACAGATCCGCGATGTCGATCCGCATCAGGCGCCGCCTCCGAAGGTGTAGCCGCGCCGCCGCATCAGCAGCACGAAGCAGGGCACGCCGATGACGGCGGTGAGCACTCCGACGGGCAGCTCGACGGGCGCCAGCAGCACCCGTGAGAGCAGATCCACCCACACCAGCAGCACCGCGCCGAGCAGGGGGGCGACGGCCAGCACCCGGCGGTGATCGGCGCCGACCAGCATCCGGGTCACATGCGGCACCATCAGGCCGACGAAGCCGATCGCGCCGCTGACCGCGACCACCGCGCCGGTGACGGCCGCGGCGACCACGAACAGTTCGCGGCGCAGCCGTCCGGCGTCCACCCCGAGGGCGGCGGCGGTCTCGTCGCCCATGGCCAGGGCGTTCAGCCGGCCGGCGGAGAGCAGCAGATGGGCCAGCGCGGCGGCCACCGCGGCCGCGGCGATCGGCACCGAACTCCAGCCGGCCCCGCTCAGGCTCCCCAGCAGCCACATCATGGCCGAGCGGGCCGCCTCGCCGCGGTCGGCGGTGAACACCATCAGGGTGGTGATGGCGGAGAAGCCGTAGTACATGGCGGTGCCGGTCAGCACCAGGCGCAGCGGGGTGAGCCCGTGGGCGGTGCGGGCGGCCGCGTACACCAGGGCCATGGCGAGCAGCGCGGAGACGAACGCGGACACCGACAGCGCCCAGATGCCGAGCGCGCCGAGCGCCCCGAACAGCAGGACGGCGTTGGCGCCGACGGCGGCGCCGGAGGAGATGCCGAGGACGAAGGGGTCGGCGAGGGCGTTGCGGACCAGCGCCTGGACGGCGACGCCGATGGCGGAGAGCCCGGCGCCGACGACCGCGGCCAGTACGGCCCGCGGGAAGCGCAGCTCCCACACGATGGTGTACGCGGCGACCTCGTCGGGCGAGATGGTGCCGCCGGTCAGCCCGGCGCCGAGATGGCGCACGACCTGCGCCCAGCTCACCCCGGCGGCGCCGAGGCCGATTCCGCACAGCAGGGAGCCGAGCAGGACGGCGCCGAGGGCGGCGACCAGGGGTGGTACGGGCAGCCGCCGGGGCGGTGGGGGTGCGCCGGTCCCGGGTGTCGTGGGGTGCGCGGTGGTCGTCGCCACGGTCGGTCGGCCGCCTCGGTGTCGGGCCGCGTCCGTACGTACAAGGAGCGGCCCGGGACCGCGGGGGCCCGACGGCGTCCCCTCGCAGTCCACGGCGAGTTGTGCGGGAAGCTGCGCGCCGCGGGCAATCGGGCTCGCGGAAGGGACCTTCCGCCTACCGTTGCGGGTCAGCGCCGGACTTCGACCGGCTTCCCCCGCGGGGCGCTGGCAGGAGAGCGGTGCTCTCCCTCGTGTTTACGGGTTGTAGGGCGTGCCGTCCGGCCGGAAGAAGGAGACCCCGTCCGGCATGTCGTCGGGCAGGCTCTCCGCCCACTCCTTGAGGTCGGCGACCTTCTTCAGATGCGCCGACATGTACGGGCGCAGCGGCACGTCCGGGGTGGACTTCTCGCCGACCCACATCAGGTCGCTGTTGACATAGCCGTAGAGCCGCTTGCCGCCGCTGTACGGGCCGGCGGCGGCGGTGCGCGCGATGGCGTCGGTGGCGAGGTCGATCTGCGGCTTCTGGTGGGCCAGCTCGCCGTACCAGACCTCCACCACGCCCTGGTCGCGGACCATCACGATCTCGACCTTGCGGTCGGCGTCGACGCGCCAGTAGCCGCTCTCGGACTCCAGGGGGCGGACCTTCTTGCCCTCGTTGTCGAGCACCCAGCTGTGCGAGGTGTATTCGAGGAAGTCACGGCCGTCGTGGGTGAAGGTGACTTCCTGCCCGAAGTTGCACTTCTCGGTGCCCGGGAAGTCGTAGACGCCGGCGCCTTCCCATCTGCCGAGGAGGAAAGCGAGCGGCACCAGGGCCGGGTTCAGGTCGGACGGGATCTCGATCATCAGCTCAGGCGATCTGTTGTGGACGAATTACGGAGGTCAGCGCTGGCCCTGGTACAGCTTCTTCCAGGTCAGACCGGCGAACGCGATCACGCCGATGCCGACCAGAACCAGCAGGGTGGTGAAGAATGCCTCAAGCACGAGCGCGCTCCTTGGACGGAGTGAGGGTGTAACGGACCGCCTGCGAGTCTAGTCGGCGACGGTGGCAGCGGCGCTGTGAGGTCCGCCGCCAAGCTCATAAGGGGCAGGGGTCCCCTTATCCCGCCCGTTCCCGCCTACTCTTGCCCCATGGCGAAGAAGCTCGTGATCAAGGTGACGGCGGGCGCCGATGCGCCCGAGCGCTGCTCGCAGGCGTTCACGGTGGCGGCGGTGGCGGTGGCCAGCGGCGTCGAGGTGTCGCTGTGGCTGACCGGGGAATCCGTGTGGTTCGCGCTGCCGGGGCGGGCGGCGGAGTTCGAGCTGCCGCATGCGGCGCCGCTGCCGGAGCTGATCGACGGGATCCGCGCGGGCGGCGGGGCGATCACGGTCTGCACGCAGTGCGCGGCCCGGCGTGACATCGAGCAGAAGGATCTGATCGACGGGGCGGGGATCGCCGGCGCCCAGGTCTTCGTCAGCGAGATCATGCCGGACGACGTACAGGCGCTGGTGTACTGACGGCGGTGTGCTGAGCGCCCGGGTAGCGGGTGCGTGCCCGCCGGCCCGTCTACTGCGTGTGCTTGTCGTCCCGGTCGTCCAGCTCGCGCCACCAGCGGTCGGACTCGGGGTCGCCGGACTCGTCCCACCAGCGCTCGCCGGGCTCCCGGCGGTTGCCGATGATCGCCGCGATCGGCGGGATGACCATGGCGACGATGCACATGCCCACCGCGGCCGGCACCGACCACAGCCGCACCACGGCCCAGGCGAGCACGAACAGCACGAGGCACACGCCCATCAGCACGAAATACCTGCGATGACGGCGCTGTGCGGGCGACCGGCGGTTCGCGTACATAAATCAACGGTAAATCCGGGCGGGGCAGGAAAGAAGTCGTGACCACGCCCCCGTCCGGGCCCGTGAACAGCACGGAGGACCGCTCCCCGGTCAAGGCGTCCAAACCTCTGGGGTGCGGCCCTCCGGCCGTACTGAAGCGCCGTGTGTCAGACGGCGATGGCGACCTCCGCGAGGCCGCCCTTCTGGGCGACGACGGTGCGGTCCGCGGTGCCGCCCGGGACGAGCGCACGCAACGTCCAGGTGCCCTCGGCCGCGTAGAAGCGGAACTGTCCGGTCGCGGAGGTGGGAACCTCGGCGGTGAATTCGCCGGTGCTGTCCAGGAGTCGGACGTAACCGGTGACGGGCTGGCCGTCGCGGGTCACGCTGCCCTGGATCGTGGTCTCACCGGGCTTGATCGTCGAGGCGTCCGGGCCGCCGGCCTGTGCTCCACACATAGGGGTACTTCCTTGAGGGGTTCGGGGAGAAGCTTGCTTACTTGTTGGCGCCGAGCTCGATCGGAACGCCGACCAGGGAGCCGTACTCGGTCCAGGAACCGTCGTAGTTCTTGACGTTGGTCTGGCCGAGCAGCTCGTGCAGCACGAACCAGGTCAGCGCGGAGCGCTCACCGATACGGCAGTAGGCGATGGTGTCCTTGGCGAGATCGACGGACTCCTCCTCGTAGAGGGCCTTGAGCTCGTCGTCCGACTTGAAGGTGCCGTCGTCGTTGGCGTTCTTCGACCACGGGATGTTGCGGGCGCTGGGCACGTGGCCGGGGCGCTGCGACTGCTCCTGCGGGAGGTGCGCGGGGGCGAGCAGCTTGCCGCTGAACTCGTCGGGGGAACGCACGTCGACGAGGTTGAGGCTGCCGATCGCGGCGACGACGTCGTCACGGAAGGCGCGGATGGAGGTGTCCTGGGCCTTGGCCTTGTACTCGGTGGCCGGGCGGCCGGGGACCTCGGAGCCGTCGACCAGGTCGCGCGAGTCCAGCTCCCACTTCTTGCGGCCGCCGTCGAGCAGCTTGACGCTGTCGTGGCCGTAGAGCTTGAAGTACCAGTAGGCGTAGGAGGCGAACCAGTTGTTGTTGCCGCCGTAGAGGACGACGGTGTCGTCGTTGGCGATGCCCTTGGCCGACAGCAGCTTCTCGAAGCCCGCCTGGTCGACGAAGTCGCGGCGCACCGGGTCCTGGAGGTCCTTCTGCCAGTCGATGCGGACCGCGTTCTTGATGTGGTTCTTGTCGTAGGCCGAGGTGTCCTCGTCGACCTCGACGATCACGACCTTCGGGTCCTCGAGGTGGGCCTCGACCCAGTCGGCGTCTACGAGGACGTCGCTACGGCTCATGTTCTTCTCCTCCGGGGCAGTTGCGGGGGGCAGTTGCGGAGTTGCACGCGGGTACGCCGGGTGCGCGCCGATGACTTCCGGACGGGGTTCCGGGGTGGCGCTGTGCGGGGCACGCGAGGCGCGGCCTGAGGGGGCCGGCCGGATGAAAAACGGGTGCCAAGGCCCGTCAGACAGGGCGACAGAGCATGGCGGCGACGCGACACAGGTCTACTGCCCGCCGCTTCGTAAGTACCGCCCGTCCCCGCGGACGGAGACCGCTCAATGAGCTCTGCATGGCACCGATCGTAGGGACGCGGAGCCGGGCATGTCACCGGCGTATCGAATGGCGAGACGCGTTTGTCCGTGATGTGGGATGCGCTGCGGCGGAGGGCGGGCCCGGACGGGCCGGCGGCGGCCGTACGCAGGTGGGAGGTCTGGCGTACGGACTTGGGTGTCTCAGGGATTGGACGGCGGTCGGACCGGGGGCGGCGATCGGGCCGGAGGGCGGTCCCGATGGCCGGTGGGCCGGTGGGCCGGTGGGACGGTGGGACGGTGGGCCGGTGGGACGGCGGGCCGGTGGGGCGGCCCGCCGTGGGCGCCCGGGTCAGCCGGGGAGCTTGACGTCCTTGCCGGAGGCGGAGATCGAGATACCGTCCGCCTTCGTCACGACCTTTTCCAGCTTCAGGTTGCCGGGCAGCTGGTCCAGCTTCCAGTCGTGGTCGGTCTGGGCGCGCACCTTGGTCTCACAGCCCGGGAGGGCCCGGCACATCGCGGGGAGTCCGTCGGCGCGCAGCCGGACGGTGTTGCCGCCGACGATGGTGAGGGAACCGGTCACGTCCAGCGAGCTGAGGACCGGGAGGTTCGGGGAGATCTTGACCTGGCTGCGGCCGTTCTTCTCGCCGCCGTAGGTGATCTTGACGTCGCCGCCTGCCGCCTTGGTGAGGTCGGCGTAGCTGATCCGGGCGGTGCCGGTGGCCGAGGCGGCGCTCTCTATGGACATGTAGTCGCTGGTCAGCGCGACATCGTGGAACTGCGCGGACAGCTGGTCCACGCGCAGCGTGCGCCCGTCGGCCTTGGCCTCGATACCCCCGAGGTCGGCGTCGACCTCCTGGAGGTTGCGGCCGGCGACCTGGGTCAGGAACGGGAAGCCCTTGATGGAGACGTTCGGGGTCTTGCCGAGCCCCTGACTGGCGCGGATCTTGTCCGCGGCCTTGTCCTCGACGAGATTCACCGCCACCCGGTCGGCCGCCACGAACAGCCCCCCGAGTATGACCACGATGAACAACAGCACGCGTAGTGCACGCATCGAACCACTTCCCCCACACAAGGGCCGGATCCCGGCCGATTCGTCCGTGCAGGCCCCCTGCCTGCGCTCCGGGGAGCCTAGACGACGGGGTCGGGGGAACGGGAGCGGCGGCCGCCGGAAGGCGCAGGTGCGCGCTCCGGCGGCCGCCGCGTATGCCTTAC
>NZ_QUAC01000218.1 GCF_003389455.1 Streptomyces inhibens
GCCGCGGAGCGCGACGAGGCCGCGGCCCCCGCGCCCGGCGCGGTGCTCCCCGGCCCGGCCGACCCGCAGCCCGAGCCCACGGTGGTGCTGACCGTACGCAACACCGCGACCGTGCCCATCAGCGTCACCTCACACTTCCACTTCTTCGAGACCAACCCCCGGCTGGACTTCGACCGCGGCGCCGCGTACGGCATGCGGCTGTGCGTCCCGGCCGGCTCGTCGGTGCGGTTCGACCCCGGCGGCGCCGCGGAGGTCGGTCTGGTCCCGATCGGCGGCGACCGGATCGCGATCGGCTTCGCCGGTCTCGTGGACGGCCCGCTGGACGCGCCGGGTGCCAAGGAAGAAGCGCTGCGGCGGGCCACCGCCTGCGGCTACCTGGGAGCGGAGGAGCAGGCATGACCAGCAGCATCGACCCCTACGAGTACGCGTCGGTGCACGGCCCGCGGGCCGGCGACCGGGTCGTCCTCGGAGACTCGGGCCTGGTCGTCCGGGTCGAGTCCGATGCCCAGAAGCCCGGCGACGAGTTCCTGGCGGGCTTCGGCAAGACCGCCCGTGACGGGCTGCACCTCAAGGCCGCCGCGGTGCGCGAGACCTGCGATGTGGTGATCAGCAATGTGCTGGTCATCGATGCGATCCAGGGCATCCGCAAGGTGTCCGTCGGCATCCGTCAGGGCCGTATCCACGCCATAGGGCGGGCCGGCAACCCCGACACCCTCGACGGCGTCGATGTCGTCGTCGGCACCGGCACCTCGATCGTCTCCGGCGAAGGCATGATCGCCACCGCGGGCGCCGTCGACACCCACGTCCATCTGCTCTCGCCACGCGTCATGGAAGCCTCGCTGGCCTCCGGCGTGACCACCATCATCGGCCAGGAGTTCGGGCCGGTCTGGGGCGTCGGCGTCAACTCCCCCTGGGCGCTGGGGCACGCCTTCGGCGCCTTCGACGCCTGGCCGGTCAACATCGGCTTCCTCGGCCGCGGCTCCTCCTCGGGCGATGCCCCGCTGGTCGAGGCGCTCGCCGAGGGCGGTGCCTGCGGCTTCAAGGTGCACGAGGACATGGGTGCGCACGCCCGCGCCCTGGACACCGCGCTGCGGGTCGCCGAGGAGCACGACGTCCAGGTCGCGCTGCACAGCGACGGCCTCAACGAATGCCTCACCGTCGAGGACACCCTGCGCGTCCTGGACGGCCGCACCATCCACGCCTTCCACATCGAGGGCTGCGGCGGCGGACACGTCCCCAACGTCCTGAAGATGGCCGGGGTCCCCAACGTCATCGGCTCCTCCACCAACCCCACCCTCCCCTTCGGGCGGGACGCGGTCGCCGAGCACTACGGCATGATCGTCTCGGTCCACGACCTGAAGACCGATCTGCCGGGCGACGCCGCCATGGCCCGCGACCGCATCCGGGCCGGCACGATGGGCGCCGAGGACGTGCTGCACGACCTCGGGGCGATCGGCATCACCTCGTCCGACGCCCAGGGCATGGGCCGCGCGGGCGAGACCGTACGCCGTACCTTCGCGATGGCCGGCAAGATGAAGGCCGAGCTCGGGCCCCTTCTTCCCCAAAACGGGGAGGCCGGCGACGGCGCCCACGACGACAACGCCCGGGTGCTGCGCTATATCGCCAAGCTCACCATCAACCCCGCCATCGCCCACGGCCTCTCGCACGAGATCGGGTCGATCGAGGTCGGCAAGATGGCCGACATCGTGCTGTGGAAGCCGCAGTACTTCGGCGCCAAGCCGCAGCTGGTGCTGAAGTCCGGCTTCCCGGCCTACGGCGTCACCGGCGACCCGAACGCCGCCACCGACACCTGCGAGCCGTTGGTGCTCGGCCCGCAGTTCGGGGCGTACGGCGCCACCCCCGCCGAGATCTCGGTCGCCTTCGTCGCCCGGGCCGCGGTCGAGCAGGGCGGCGACCACCTGCCCACCCGCCGCCGCCGGGTCGCCGTCCGCGGCACCCGCGGCATCGGCCCCGGCGACCTCGTCCACAACTCCCGGGTCGGACAGGTCCAGGTCGACGGGCACAGCGGACTGGTCACCCTCGACGGTGACCCGATGCGCTCGGAACCGGCCGACACCGTCTCGCTGTCCCGTCTGTACTTCTTGTGACACCCGTACTTCTTGTGACACCCGCCTGCTCCACCGGCACCCTTGCCTGTCTCCCACTGTGAACCGTGAGGACCTCCGCATGAACACCCCTGTCGCCGACGGCTTCCGTATGCCCCCGGAGTGGGCGCCGCACGAGCGCACCTGGATGGCCTGGCCCGGCCCCAACTTCACCTTCGGCGAGGAGGGCGGCGAGACGCTGGCCGAGGCCCGCCGCGCCTGGGCCGCCGTCGCCCGGGCGGTCCGCCGCTTCGAGCCGGTCACCGTCGTCGCCGGCCCCGGCCAGGCCGAGGGCGCCCGCGCACTCCTCGGTGCGGACATCGACCTCGTCGAGCGCCCGCTGAACGACGCCTGGATGCGCGACATCGGCCCCACCTTCCTCACCGACGGCAGGGGCTCGCTCGCCGCCGCCGACTGGGTGTTCAACGGCTGGGGCGCCCAGGAGTGGGCCCGCTGGGAGCTCGACGAGAAGATCGCCGAGCAGGTCTCCGCACTCGCCGGAGCCCGCCGCTACGCCACCTCCCTCGTCAACGAGGGCGGCGGTATCCACGTCGACGGTGAGGGCACCGTCCTGCTCACCGAGACCGTGCAGCTCGACCCGGGCCGTAACCCCGGCCGCACCGCCGAGGAGGTCGAGGCCGAGATCCACGCCCACCTCGGCACCACCAAGGCGATCTGGCTGCCGCGCGGCCTGGCCGCCGACTACGGCCGGTTCGGCACCCGCGGCCATGTCGACATCGTCGCCGCCTTCGCCCGCCCCGGCGTCGTACTCGTCCACACCCAGCCCGATCCCGACCACCCCGACCACGCGATCTGCCACGAGATCGCCAAGCTGCTGCGCTCCGCCACCGACGCCAAGGGCCGCCGGCTGGAGGTCGTGGAGGTGCCCGCGCCCACCGTCATCGAGGAGGACGGTGAGCCGGTCGACTACTCCTACATCAACCACTACCTCTGCAACGACGGTGTGGTGCTGTGCGGATTCGACGACCCGCGCGACGAGCACGCGGCCGGAATCTTCCGCCGGCTCTTCCCCGACCGGACGGTCACCCTCGTCGACGCCCGTACGATCTTCGCAGCGGGTGGCGGTATCCACTGCATCACCCAGCAGCAGCCGAAGGTCTGATCGCCCCGACAGGCCCACTCCACAGCCGACCTCGGAGGTCCCCGTGCCCGGTCCCGCGCGCCGTCCCCGGCGCCGGCTCAACCAGCCCCGCGAGCAGGTCCTGGCCGCGGCGATGGCCACCATCGCCGCGGAGGGCCTGGACCGGCTGACCATGGCCGGGCTGGGCCGCGAGGTCGGCATGAGCAGCGGCCACATCCTCTACTACTTCGGTACGAAGGACGAGCTGCTGCTGCAGACCCTCCAGTGGAGCGAGGAGCAGCTCGGCGCCGAGCGCCGGGCCGCCCTCTCCCGCCGCGTCCCGGCCCGCGAACGCCTCGACGCCCTGGTCGACCTCTACCTCCCCGAAGGCCACCGCGACCCGCGCTGGACGCTCTGGCTGGAGGTCTGGAACCGCTCCCAGAACGCCGACGAGGAGACCCGCGAACGCCAGCTCGACCTGGAACTCGCCTGGCACCGCGACCTGGTGGCGCTCCTCGTCGAGGGCACCTCGAAGGGCGAGTTCCAGCCCGTCGACGCCGAACGCTTCGCCACCCGCACCCGCGCTCTCCTCGACGGCTTCGGCACCCACCTCGTCGTCGGCCTCCCCGGCACGGACCGCGCCCAAGTGCGGGAACACATACGCGACTTCCTCGATGAATCGCTCGGCACCGTGCGCCCGTGACCACAACGCACACAAGTACGCACGATCGTTGCCGCCCCGGCTCTTGCCGACGGCCCCCGGGTCCGCGACCGTGATCGGCTATGGGACGAGAGCAATGGAAGAAGATCTGGGTCGGCTCGGCCGGCAACATGGTGGAGTGGTTCGACTGGTTCGTCTACGCCAGTTTCGCGGTCTACTTCGCGGATTCGTTCTTCCCCAAGGGGAATGACACCGCGAACCTCATGAACACCATGGGGATCTTCGCCGTCGGCTTCTTCATGCGACCGGTGGGCGGCTGGGTGCTCGGCCGGGTCGGCGACCGCAAGGGGCGTAAGGCCGCGCTCACGCTGACCGTCACACTGATGTCCGCCTCGGCGATCCTGATCGCCGTCGCGCCTACGTACGCCGTCGCCGGCTACGGCGGTGTGGCCGTACTGCTCATCGCCCGGATGCTGCAGGGGCTCTCGGTCGGCGGGGAGTACGCGGCCAGTGCCACCTACCTCACCGAGGCGTCCGCGCCCGGGCAGCGCGGCTTCGCCTCCAGCTTCCAGTACGTGTCGATGACCGCCGGCCAGCTGCTCGGCCTCGGCCTGCTGATCGTGCTGCAACGCACCATGTCCGAGGACGCGCTGCACAGCTGGGCCTGGCGGATCCCGTTCATCGTCGGCGCGCTGGGCGCCGCCGTCGTCTTCTATCTGCGCCGCAACATGCTGGAGACCGAGGTCTACGCCGCGGACGAGGACGCCCACGCCGACCCGGAACGCGGCACCATCAAGGCGCTGCTGGCGCACAAGCGCGAGGCGTTCCTGGTCATCGCGCTCACCATGGGCGGCACGGTCGCGTACTACACCTACACGACATATCTGACCAAGTACCTCTCGGGCAGCGCCGGATTGTCCAAGCCGACCGCCTCCCTGGTCAGCTTCTGTGCGCTGTTCCTCTTCATGTGCCTCCAGCCGCTCGCCGGAAAGCTGTCCGACCGGATCGGACGGCGTCCGCTGCTGATCACCTTCGCGGTCGGCTCGACGTTCCTGACCGTGCCGATCATGACGCTGCTCCAGCATGCCGGCAGCTTCTGGGCGGCCCTCGGGCTCTCGCTGCTGGCGCTGGTCGTGGTCACCGGCTACACCTCGATCAACGCCTGTGTGAAGGCCGAGCTGTTCCCGACCGGCATCCGCGCGCTGGGCGTCGCCCTGCCGTACGCCATCGCCAACGCCCTGTTCGGCGGCACCGCGGAATATGTCGCCCTGTGGTTCAAGAACGGCGGCATCGAGTCCGGCTACTACTGGTACGTCGCCGGCTGCGCCGCCGTCTCGCTGATCGTCTACGTCACGATGCGCGAGACCCGCACCATCGATCTGCACCAGGTCGGCAAGGAGGACGCGGGCGAGGACAGCGGCGCGCGCGTGCTCGCATCCTGAGACGAGGGGCGCCGCGGGGGCAGTTTGTGCCAGACTGCCCCCGTGCTCTCGTTCGCCATGATTATTGGCAGCAGGCGCGCCGGTCCGCAGTGACTGCCCGTACGAACCGAGTACGGCGTAGCCACCGTCGTCCCAGACCCGCGCGCAGACCTCTCGCACCCGCGAGAGGTTTTTTCGTTTCCGGCCCACACCTCACCGGAGGCGGAGCGCGAGGGATCATGGAGGGACGGTGGAACCGGTTATTCCGGTAGACCGAGATCCCGACAGGAGCCAGATCAGCATGACGGACGCACACGAACCCTCCCCGTCCTCGACCTCCCGGCCCGAAGGCGCGGTGTCCGACGACTTCCATGTGTTCGACACGACGCTGCGCGACGGCGCGCAGCGCGAGGGCATCAACCTGACCGTCTCCGACAAGCTGACCATCGCCCGGCACCTCGACGAGTTCGGCGTCGGATTCATCGAGGGCGGCTGGCCCGGCGCCAACCCGCGCGACACCGAGTTCTTCCAGCGGGCCCGTGAGGAGATCGACTTCCGGCACGCACAGCTGGTCGCGTTCGGCGCCACCCGCAAGGCCGGCGTCCGCGTCGAGGACGACCCGCAGGTCGCCGCGCTCCTGGATTCCGGGGCCCCGGTCATCACGCTGGTCGCCAAGTCCCATGTCGGGCACGTGGAGCTGGCGCTGCGCACCACGCCCGAGGAGAACCTCGCGATGGTGCGGGACACCGTCGCGTATCTGCGCGCCCAGGGCCGCCGGGTGTTCCTCGACTGTGAGCACTTCTTCGACGGCTATGTGCTGGACGCGGTCTACGCCAAACAGGTCGTCCGGACCGCGAGCGAGGCCGGCGCCGATGTCGTGGTGCTCTGCGACACCAACGGCGGCATGCTCCCCGCGCAGGTCACCGCCGTCGTACGGACCGTCCTCGCGGACACCGGCGCGCGGCTGGGCATCCACGCCCAGGACGACACCGGCTGCGCCGTCGCCAACACCCTGGCCGCCGTCGACGCGGGCGCCACCCACGTCCAGTGCACCGCCAACGGCTACGGCGAGCGGGTCGGCAACTCCAACCTCTTCCCGGTCGTCGCCGCCCTGGAGCTCAAGTACGGGCGCCGGGTGCTGCCCGAGGGCAAGCTCGCCGAGACCACCCGGATCTCGCACGCCATCGCCGAGGTCGTCAACCTCACGCCCTCCACCCACCAGCCCTACGTCGGCGTCTCCGCGTTCGCCCACAAGGCCGGGCTGCATGCCTCCGCCATCAAGGTCGACCCGGACCTCTACCAGCACATCGACCCGGCGCTGGTCGGCAACACCATGCGGATGCTGGTCTCCGACATGGCCGGCCGGGCCTCGATCGAGCTCAAGGGCAAGGAGCTCGGCATCGACCTGAGCGACGACCGCGCGCTGGTCGGCCGGGTCGTCGAGCGGGTCAAGGAGCGTGAACTGGCCGGCTACACCTACGAGGCCGCCGACGCCTCCTTCGAACTGCTGCTGCGCGCCGAGGTCGAGGGCCGCCCGCGCAGCTACTTCCAGGTGGAGTCCTGGCGGGCGATCGTCGAGGACCGCCCGGACGGCACGCACGCCAACGAGGCGACCGTGAAGCTGTGGGCCAAGGGCGAGCGGATCGTCGCCACCGCCGAGGGAAACGGCCCGGTCAACGCGCTGGACCGGGCGCTGCGGGTCGGCCTGGAGCGGATCTACCCGCAGCTGGCCCATATGGAGCTGGTCGACTACAAGGTCCGCATCCTGGAGGGCGCGCTGGGCACCGGCTCGATCACCCGGGTCCTGGTCTCCACCAGCGACGGCCGGGGCGAGTGGTCCACGGTCGGCGTCGCGGAGAACGTCATCGCCGCGTCCTGGCAGGCGCTGGACGACGCGTATGCGTACGGGCTGCTGCGGGCCGGGGTCGAGCCGCAGGACTGAATCACTCAGGCATGCGCACGCCGCGGCCCCGCACGGCCCTCGGGGGAGGGGCCGGTGCGGGGCCGCGGTGCTGTGTGGGCCTGTGCGGGGTCAGGCCTGCGGGGCCGCCTTGACGGCGGAGATGTCGAAGGTGAGCTTGACCTTGTCGCTGAGCATCACGCCGCCGGTCTCCAGCGCGGCGTTCCAGGTCNCCTTGACGGCGGAGATGTCGAAGGTGAGCTTGACCTTGTCGCTGAGCATCACGCCGCCGGTCTCCAGCGCGGCGTTCCAGGTCAGGCCCCAGTCGGAGCGCAGGATCTCGGCGCTGCCCTCGAAGCCGACCCGCTCGGCGCCGTAGACATCGGTGGCCGAGCCGTTGAACTCCAGGTCGATGGTGAGCGGCTTGGTGACGTCGCGGAGGGTCAGATCGCCGGTGATGCGGTAGCGGTCACCGGACACCTGCTCGGCGGCGGTGCTGCGGAAGGTCATCAGCGGGAAGGTCTCGGCGTCGAAGAAGTCGGCGCTGAGCAGATGGCCGTCGCGGTCCGCGATACCGGTGTCGACGCTGGCGATCTTGACGTCGATGGACGCGGTGGAGCGGGACGGGTCGGCGCCGTCGAGTGTGAGCGCGCCCTCGTACTCGCCGAAGGAGCCGCGGACGTTGGTGACCATGGCGTGCCGGACGGTGAAGCCGATGCTGCTGTGGGCCGGGTCGATGGTGTAGTCGCCGGTCAGCGCGGCGAGCGCGGGGTCCGCCTCGAGGACGGCGGCCCCGGCGGTCGCGGCGGGGGCGGTGTCGGCGGGGGCGGCAGTGCGCTTGCGGTTGAACAGAGCCATGGCTCCTCCTCAAAGACGGGTCGCTCGGTGCGAGCAGGTTTGTTTAACCTTCAACGAGATTCACCGTAGCGGCATATCGTTCAATGTTCAACCTCTTGTCTCGGTCGGGTGTGGTCGGGCTCGGCCGGACGGGTGGCGGCCGGCGGGTGGCGGCCGGCGTTCCGGCGCGGCCATTGCCGCTCCGCCGCAGCCCGTGCTAGACCGTCGAAAACTCCCAAGTGCGCAGCGCCACACCCCAGTTGACGCCATGGAGAGGACCGACCGTGCCGCCTGTCTCCGCCACGTCCGTCTGGTCACGCAGAGGATTTCTCGCCGTATCCACCGCGAGCGCGCTCGGCCTCGCCGCCCGCCCCGGGTACGCCGCCCCCAGGCCGGCAGCGCCGGCCGCCGCGGCCGGGGGAGAGTACGACGCCCTCCGCGCCCGCTGGTGCGCGCTCACCCTCGGCGCCGGCTTCGACCCCGCCGCCCCGCCGTACGCCGCCGCCCTCCAGGAGACCGGCACCCTCGCCGGCACCTTCCGGGCGGGCATGCGGCCGGCCGCCGGCTCGCTCTGGCCGGACTGCCGCTACGACCCGCCGTCCGGCATCACCCAGAGCTACAGCCGGCTGAACACGATGGCCCAGGCCTACGCCCAGCCCGGCACCGGCCGCACCGGCGACCCCGGCCTCGCCGATGACCTCCTCAAGGGCCTCGACCACCTCGGAACCACCGTCTACAACACCGCCACCACCCGCTACGGCAACTGGTGGGAATGGCAGATCGGCAGCCCCAGACTCCTCCTCGACACCCTCGCGATCCTCGACGAGCACCTGCCCGACGGCGGCCTGCCCGACGATCTGCGCGCCCGCTGCCTCGCCGCCGTCGACCACTTCGTCCCCGACTCCCTGCTCGGCGACTACACCGGCACCAGCACCGGCGCCAACCGCGTCGACCTGTGCCGGGTGGTCGCACTGCGCGGCATCCTCGGCCGCGACCCCGCCAAGATCGCACTCGCCCGTGACGCCCTCTCGCCGGTCTTCCCCTACGTCACCAAGGGCGACGGCCTCTACGCCGACGGCTCCTTCGTCCAGCACACCTGGGTCGCCTACTCCGGCACCTACGGCTATGTCCTGCTGGACGGCCTGGGCCGGCTGTTCACCCTGCTCGGCGGCTCGTCCTGGGAGGTGACCGACCCGGCCCGGCAGATCATCTTCGACAGCGTCGAGCATGCGTACGCGCCGCTGCTCTACAACGGTCTGATGATGGACAGCGTCAACGGGCGCGCCATCAGC
Organism: Streptomyces inhibens; assembly: GCF_003389455.1. Classification (GTDB taxonomy): domain Bacteria; phylum Actinomycetota; class Actinomycetes; order Streptomycetales; family Streptomycetaceae; genus Streptomyces; species Streptomyces inhibens. Next base: position 9,298 of record NZ_QUAC01000218.1, read on the forward strand.
CGCGGCTACCTCCGCAACGACGAGCGGCACATCCTGCGCAGCGACCACTACCACGGCCATGCGCTGATCGCCGCCGTCGCGCTGCTCGGCCAGGCCGCGAGCGGCGCCGAGCGGGACCGCTGGCACGCCATGGTCAAGGGCTGGACCGCCCGCGACCGTACGCTGCCGGTCCTCACCGACCGGCAGTACACCGTCGCCGACCTCGCCCGCCTCCAGAAGATCGCCGACAGCTCCGTGGCCGCCGCCCCCGAACCCGTCGGCCACCGGCTCTTCCCCGCCATGGACCGCTCCGTGCACCGCCGCCCCGGCTGGGCCGCCGGCCTGGCCATGGCCTCCGACCGCATCGCGTACTACGAGAACGGCAACGGCGAGAACCCGCACGGCTGGCACACCGGCGCCGGCATGCTCTCTTGGTGGGGCGCCGATTTCGCGGGCGACCAGTACACGGACGCTTTCTGGCCCACCGTCGACCCCTACCGGCTCCCCGGCACGACCGTGTCCACCAAGCGCCTCGCCGACAACGAAGGCGGCGGCTGGGGCGAGCCCAAGCCCGCCGCCCGCTGGGTCGGCGGCACCACCGACGGCGAATTCGCCGCGATCGGCCAGGACCTGCGCGGTCTGGCCTCCACCCTCACCGCCAAGAAATCCTGGTTCGCGCTCGCAGACTGCATCGTCTGCCTGGGCGCCGGCATCACCGGACGCGACGGCGTCCCCGCCGAGACCATCGTCGACAACCGCTGCCTGGGCGAGTTCGGCGACGCGACGCTCACCGTCGACGGCGTACGCCGGCCCGGCACGCCCGGTGTGACCAGCTCCTTCCCCCGCGCCCGCTGGGCCCACCTCGACGGACACGGCGGCTGGGTCTTCCTCGGATCCCCCGGCGGCGCACCCCTCCAGGCGCTGCGCGAGGCCCGTACCGGCTCCTGGCACGACATCAACACCACCTCCTCCCCCCAGCCGTTCACCCGCCGCTATCTCACCCTCTGGCACGACCACGGCACCGACCCGACCGACGCGGGCTACGCCTACCTCCTCATGCCGGGCGCCACCGCCCGCACCGTCGCCGCCCGCGCCGCCGACCGCCGCTGGCTGACCGTCCTCGCCAACGACGCCGGCCGGCAGGCGATCGCCGTCGACCCGCTCGGCCTAACGGCCGCCAACTTCTGGCGGGCGGGCCACGCCGGGCCGCTTCGCAGCAGCGGCCCGGCCAGCGTGCTGGTGCGCGAGCGGCGGACGGCGGGACACGGCCGGACGGCGCGGCTGTGCATCGCCGGCCCGGAGCGCTCCGGCGATACGCTGGAGATCACCTGGTCGCGGCCGGTGCGCGCGGTGCTCGACCACGACCCGTCGGTCGAGGTGCCGGCCACCGGGCGGGCCTTGCGACTGCGCATCCGACCCGGCACGAGCTGCGCCACCCACACCTGCACGGTGCGCCTGCACTGACCGGATCGGCCCCCTGCCGGTCCACCGGTTACGACAACATCCGTCCGCTGCCGTTTGTCGGGCCCATACAGACGAGGGGCACTCCCGCCACCCGAACGGACGCCGGGCAGGAGGCCGCGTACAGGACGGTTCTGTGCTGCCTGCCCACCAAATCGCATGCGACGTTGTACGAAACCGACATCGGTGTGCGGCGCCTCGCCCACGTACCGTCGACACATGACCACTGTCGAAGATGTGCCCGCCGGCGCCAACGACGCCCGCGGGCGCGTCGCCGAGCTGCACGCCATCCGTGAGCAGGTTCGGCGAGGCCCCAGCGAGCGTGCGACCGAAGCGCAGCGTGCCAAGGGCAAGCTGACGGCACGCGAGCGGATCGAGCTGCTGCTGGACGAGGGTTCGTTCAACGAGGTCGAGCCGCTGCGGCGGCACCGCGCGACGGGTTTCGGCCTGGAGGCCAAGAAGCCCTACACCGACGGCGTGATCACCGGCTGGGGCACCGTGCACGGCCGGACCGTGTTCACCTACGCCCACGACTTCCGGATCTTCGGCGGTGCGCTGGGCGAGGCGCACGCCACCAAGATCCACAAGATCATGGACATGGCCATCCAGGCCGGTGCCCCGCTGGTGTCGCTCAACGACGGCGCCGGCGCCCGTATCCAGGAGGGCGTCTCCGCCCTGGCCGGCTACGGCGGCATCTTCCAGCGCAACACCAAGGCCTCGGGTGTCATCCCGCAGATCTCCGTCATGCTCGGCCCCTGCGCCGGCGGCGCCGCCTACAGCCCGGCGCTGACCGACTTCGTCTTCATGGTCCGTGAGACCTCGCAGATGTTCATCACCGGCCCCGACGTGGTGCGCGCGGTGACCGGCGAGGAGATCACCCAGAACGGTCTGGGCGGCGCCGATGTGCACGCCGAGACCTCCGGCGTGGCGCACTTCGCCTACGACGACGAGGCCACCTGCCTGGAAGAGGTCCGCTACCTCCTCTCCCTCCTGCCGGCCAACAACCGCGAGAACCCGCCGACGGTGGCCTGCGAGGACCCCGCCGACCGCTCCGGTGACGCGCTGCTGGACCTGGTGCCGGCCGACGGCAACCGCCCGTACGACATGCGCAAGGTCATCGAGGAGATCGTCGACGACGGCGAATACCTGGAGGTCCACGAGCGCTGGGCGACCAACATCATCTGCGCGCTGTCCCGGCTCGACGGCCGGGTGGTGGGCATCGTCGCCAACCAGCCGCAGTCGCTGGCCGGTGTGCTGGACATCGAGGCGTCCGAGAAGTCCGCCCGCTTCGTCCAGATGTGTGACGCCTTCAACATCCCGATCATCACCCTCCTGGACGTGCCCGGGTTCCTGCCCGGCGTCGACCAGGAGCACGGCGGCATCATCCGGCACGGCGCCAAGCTGCTCTACGCCTACTGCAACGCCACCGTCCCGCGGATCTCCATCGTGCTGCGCAAGGCCTACGGCGGCGCCTACATCGTCATGGACTCGCAGTCCATCGGCGCCGACCTGACCTACGCCTGGCCCACCAACGAGATCGCGGTCATGGGCGCCGAGGGCGCCGCCAACGTCATCTTCCGCAAGCAGATCGCCGAGGCGGACGACTCCGAGGCCATGCGCACCCGCATGGTCAAGGAGTACAAGTCCGAGCTGATGCACCCGTATTACGCGGCCGAGCGCGGCCTGGTCGACGACGTCATCGACCCCGCCGAGACCCGCCACACCCTCATCCGCGCCCTGGACATGCTGCGCACCAAGCACGCGGACCTGCCGGCCCGTAAGCACGGCAACCCGCCCCAGTAGCCAGACCGCACCGCACCCGGCACCACGCCATCGCGACGACGGAGAAGACACCGTGAATCCTGCCCAACGCACCGACCCCATCCGCGTGGAGAAGGGTCAGGCCAACGAGGAAGAACTCGCCGCCCTGACCGCCGTCCTCCTGGCCCGCGCCGCCCACCAGCCGACCGCCGCCCCGGCCCACCCGCGCGCCACGGCCGCCCGCTGGCGCCGCCTGGAGCGCCAGAGCGGTTTCCACGGGGCGACCAGCTGGCAGCGTTGATCGCGAGTTGTTGAACGTCTGAGGGGCCCCGCGCTGTTGCGGGGCCCCTCAGACGTTTGCCGTTCTCCCTCTTGCCGGTCGGTGGGGGCTGGGGCCTGCGGGGTCCGTCGTCTGCCGCGGGGGCCGGAGGGGCCGCACCGGAACCCGTCCTCGGCGCGGGCGTCACGGGTCCCAGATATCGGCGCCCCGGCGTTTGCTCCAGGTCCTGCGGGCGGGTCCCGGCACGTCCCCTCCGGCCTACGTGTATCCCGTCTGCGACCCGGCGGCACCGCCCGTCACAACAACAAAAGCGCGCGACGCCCACGTGCGCCCCGAGACCAGTGCATGTCATGAGCTGGAGCGACACGGCCGTAACGGTCATGGGTACGGCGGGACGGTCGCCAACGCGCGGAGGCCGGAGGGGATACCCGGTGCCCCGCCCGCAGGACCTGGAGCAAACACCGGGGTGCCAATCCCACGTAGCCGAGACGCCCGCGCCGAGGACGGGGTACCGGGTGTCCCCTCCGGCCCACCACCCACCAAGCGACAGCGAACCGGCCCCAGCCACGAGATAGTGAAGCCTCAACTAGCCTGCCAGCAAAGCAACTTGAGGCTCAGTCACTTTCCGGCCTAGGTATATCGGTTCGGCAGCCCGCGGCCGGATCAAGGCGTAGGTTCGCCTCAATCCTGGGGAGTAGAGCTGTTCAAGCCGAGATTCCCGTGCTGGCATGCGCTCGTCATCCCACTCCTGGTGTTCCCGCATCGCGGGCCCTAGGACGACCGGAAGGAAGAGCCCATGCTCAGCACGCTCAGTGCTGGTGCCGCAGTGGCATCCTTGCTCCTCGCCGGATCGGCATCCCCCACAACGCCAGCACGGTTCGGCGACGAACCGCCGACCGGCAAGATCACGATAACCGTCGCGACGGTCAACGGATCGGGCTGCAGACCCGGCAGCGCCGCAGTGGCCATCGCACCCGACAACACCGCCTTCACCGTCACCTACAGCGAGTATCTCGCCCAGGCGGGCGGCTCCAGCCAGCCCACCGACGCCCGCAAGAACTGCCAGATCGCACTGAACGTGCATGTCCCGCAAGGCTTCACCTACGCGATCGCCAGGGCCGACTACCGCGGCTACGCCTCCCTGGCCCCGGGCGCCAAGGGGCTGGAGCAGGCGAACTACTACTTCCAGGGCCAGCAGCAGACGGCCCGTAAGAGCCACACCTTCGCCGGGCCCTACGACAACAACTGGCAGTCGTCGGACGAGACCGACATCGATGCGCTGGTGTACGCACCGTGCGGCGAGGAGCGCTACTTCAACATCAACACCGAACTGAGGGTGGACGGCAAGTCGGCGGACCCCAAGGCCACCAGCTTCATGGCCATGGACTCCACCGACGGCAGCATCAACACCCTGTACCACTTCGCATGGAAGCAGTGCCCCCCGCGCGGGTGATGCCGGGATGCTGACCCGGGGCCCGTACGCCGGTGCGTACGGGCCCCGGGGTCAGGTGCGTACCGCGGCCGGCTCGACCGGGGGCGCGGCCGGGCGGCCTGGGCCGGGCCGAGCTGTACGGCGCCCCCTGCGACACCCCGGCCTTCCGCAGCCTGCCGGGCACACACTCCGCCGAGGACGACGTACGGGCCGATGCGCCCGAGCGGGCCGACGCCCGAGCGGGCCGACGCCGGCGCACGGGCCGACGCCCGCGCACGAGCCGCCGCGCCCGTACGGGACGAGGCGTCCGTGCCCCTACGGGACGCCACCACCCCCGGCGGGGATCTGCCCGCGACGAAGGCGCTCCAAGCCGCCCTGGACCTGGTCTCCGCGCACGAGGACGGGCTGCGGCGGCTGGACGCGGTGGCCGGCGACGGCGACCACGGCCTCGGCATCGTCCGCGGGCTGCGCGCCGCCGTCGCGGCCGCCCGCGCCACCGAACCGGG